>JAPKCE010000016.1 GCA_028823075.1 Myxococcota bacterium | reverse complement strand
CCAGCAGCTTTTCATCCAACTGCAACAAAGGTTCGCCCCCGGTAAAGACCACAAAAGGGCGTGCCCCGGCGCCGCCCCACGTCTCTAAAATCTGATGTACCAACTGAGACGGCGTCTCGAAGACGCCACCGCCCGGGCCGTCGGTGCCTACGAAATCGGTATCGCAAAACTGACAGATCGCCTTTTTGCGATCAGCCTCGCGACCGCTCCACAAATTGCAGCCGGTAAAACGCACGAACACCGCGCGTCGGCCAGCTTGTGCACCTTCACCCTGCAAAGTCAGGAAAATTTCTTTTACCGCATACGACATAACGAGGTTTCTAAACGTAAGGTGCTGGATCCACTTCGCCCACTTCGGCAAAGGCCGCCAGACGTAAAATGCAGGCATCACAAGCACCGCAAGAGCGGCCTTCTTCGACAACATCGTAGCAGGAACGGGTCATGCCGTAATCCAAGCCAAGCGCCAGCCCTTGAACGACGATCTGCGCCTTAGTCTTATCGATCAAAGGCGCATGCACTTGATACGCTGCTCCCCCGTCAGCGGCACGCGTCGCGGCGTTCGCCAATGCCGTAAAAGCGGTGACGAATTCGGGGCGACAATCAGGATAGCCACTGTAATCCAAAACGTTGATACCCAGGAAGAGGTGGCGCAAGTCGCGGCTCTCGGCGAGCGCCAAGGCAAGCGATAAAAACACCGTATTGCGCGCCGGCACATAAGTGCTGGGGATGCCTGCGCCAATGGCCTGTAAACTGCGATTTTTGGGGACTTCAATCGCCGTATCGGTAAGCGCTGAAGAGCCAAACTGCGCCAAATCCAAGTTAAAAATGGTATGCGAAGCTAACTTATAGTGGGCGGCCAGACGCTTTGCGTGCTGAAGCTCCACGGACTGCTTTTGACCGTAGTCAAAACTGAGCCCATGCAAAGTCCAACCCTCGGCCTGGGCCATCACCAAAACGGTAGCCGAGTCGAGCCCGCCACTGAGCAGAAGCACGCCCTCCTTAGTTGACATTGCTCTTGCGCACTTTGATGCGGGGTCGGCTCATGCGGCCGGTGATCGATATCCCAAGCCATCCCGCTTTGGAAAAGCTGCGTTTGATGCGACCGGGAAGCAGCGGTGAGCTTGGATCAAGTGCCGTCAGTAGGTTTTTACCCTCTTGGCTGGCCTTGAGTTTGTCGGTCGGATGCACATCAAAAGCCAAATCAAAGCGCGATGAAGACAGTGAGCCAACGAAATTAACCGTACCTTCACCGGCAAACTCGACATCACCACCGGTTACTTTGAAGGGTTTAATTTCGACTTCACCTTTGATTATTTTTGCCGAAATCGGGAGATCGCCGACGGTCGCTTTGGGCAGTGTCAGCGAAGCGCCAAAACCCGGAATCGGGACCTCACCGGGGCCTATAGCGGTTTTGACGATCTGCAGATCAAGCGAACCCGCCAGCGAGCGCAAACCCTTTTTGGTATCAAGTTTGAGGTCTAAATCTCCCTCAACCTGACCGCTCAAACCGATCTTAACGATTTTTTGTAAAGGCATTATCGAAGCCAAATCGAGCTTTTCGATAGAAAGTTCCAATCTCCCATTATCGTACAAACCCGAGAGCGAGCCCTGATAGGCATCAACAGCAAAACGCAGTGCCGGTTTCTTAGGGTCGAAACTGAAACCATTTAATCCAATCCATACCCGGTCGATGGCCCAAGGCAGGTTCGCATCGCCCGCTTTACTGACGACTTTAACCCCGGTCAACGCCACACCAAGCCCGGATAACGAAGCCCCGTCGACCTCGAACGTTTTTAGTACTCCGGATTTTTGAACCGCTGCCTCAACCTCGGCCACTAAGGCGTCGCTGGGGTAAGTCCAAACCAAAGAAAACAAGAAAAACAGGACCGTCCAACTGCAGTACAGCGCAATGCGTAAAGCTTTTTTATCCCAAAGAGCTGCCATTAGCTGTTCCTCCGCCAGGTCGACATGACAAAGGTTGCCTTCACCTTTTCACGGTCGTCAAACTGCGTTTTAAGGCTGAGTTCGCGTACCCGAATTAGATCGCCGCTGCGCTTATCGAGGAGCTTGCTCATCAATTCAGCGAATCGGTCGAGGGTAATCGCCTTGATGGTAATGCGTAGGCGCTCTTCACGCAGTTCATCGCCTTTACCTGGTACAGGGCTCTGGTTTTTCATATCGTGAATTTCGATACCCAAGCTTCCAGCCGCGGCTTCAATATCGCTTTCAAGCTGCACGCGGCTGCTGCGAATTCGGCCCGAAAGCGCCTCTTTTTGCGCCTTCGCCGAGGCAAAATCCTTGGCCAGAGTTAACACCTCTTTGAACTGCTTTTCTGCCTGTTCGGCACGCAACGACGCGCTGCGGTTCATCCCGCGAACACTCATGCTACCGAACACCAAAAACATGACCAGACTCACGCCCGCCAGAATGCTCAAGGCTCGCTTGTCGCTCGGCGACAAGCTCGAAAACCAACTAGTTAGTGCTTTCATTCTTCATCCTCCGACCCATCCTCGGGCGGAACAGTACCGCCCGTTAACCCATCTTCAGGCAAGCGCATCACGTTGCCGATGCCCCCCGGAAGCTTGAGGGTATTTCCCGGAAAAGGGGCGATTCCCGGATACGGGTCTGGGATGACGTTGGGCATGATTAAACCGCGGGCAGGATCGATCATCGGTTCTTCAAATCCTTCCTTCTCCTCATCCTCCATGACCTCATCTTCGTCAGGCTCTTCGATCGCCTTATCCCTATCGCTTTGGTCGCTACGAAGGCGCTCTTTTTCCGCCTGAGCCGGGCTCTGGTAAGGTTGTTTTTCGCCCCCAGAAGATTCAACTAAATGATCGGTCGGCCCCGTATTACTCGCAGGCGCTACCGCCGGTTTCGCCGAGTTGCCAACCGCCTGAGCCCCAGCGGGAGCAAGAGGATTTTCGCCAACAGGCTTTTGTACCGAAACAGGCTTGGGCTCGACACTGCAATCGACACGGCCGGACAGGGAGAACATGACTCTATCCCCTTTTTTTACGGTCTTATCGGAACGTAAACCGGCGATGCAACGCACGCTTGAGAGCGCATCGACCAGGCTGCGAGCCTGCTGAAACCCGGTGGTGGTACCGACCAAGCGCAACGAGCGTTCATCAATACGAATGTCGTCGAGTTTAACTTCCAGATTAGCGGGCACAGCCTGCGAAATGCGAGACAACAGATCCACCGCATCAAAACGCGGAATGTCTCCGACACCCGTACCTGTAATGGTTTCTCGCATCGCCGCTAAGCATTGCAGAGCGTTGGCGCCTTCGATGCCCGCAATGGTCGCACAGGCGTTGCGCCTAGCCGATTCAAAGCGTCCGGCTCGAGCGTCTTTTACCGAGATTCCAGCAAAGAACTGCATCAGCAGCAAGAAACAGATGGCCGCCGCCCAACCGGCCAATGGACGAAACCCCTGCAGAGCTTTCATAACATCGGTGGTATGCGCCAAATCGCCGGCTCGTAGATTGATCGGCTGAAAGCCGCCGCCCTGGAGTTGGGCTCGTAAATGCCCGACTTCAGCCGCTAATGAACACGCCGAGGCAGCGTCCGGTGTGAGCGAATCTATGGTTCCAGCGATGTCCACGCGCAAACCACTGCGCTCGGCCAAACCTTCAACCAGGCCCGTAAGTAGAGCTGCCCCACCGGAGAGGTGCACATGCGCCTCAGGCCAAGCCATGCTGCGTAAACCACCGCGCAAGGCGCGCTGGACATGATCAGAAAACTGCTCAACCGCAGGGGAAAGCGCTGCCCGGCCCTCTTCTGTCTGGCCTTCAAAACATTTGGCATGTTCGGCTTCGCCAACGTCCAGAAGGTGGCTACGGCGCAACATCTGCGTCACCTGTTCGCCACCGCCTGACAGCGATGAATAGCCTGCTATTTCTCCGTCTTCTATGGCAACAATGTCGATCTGGTCGCGACCTAAATCGAGCAGCAGATGACGGCCCGAAGCCGTGAGCGCAGTGGACACGGCACCAAAGGAGCTCGGAACCACCTGCACTGTCTCGATGCGTCTTTCTTGAAACACCTCGAGCAAGCCTTCGAGTCGGTCTCTTCGAGTCAAAAAGGCTAGGATATCCGTGCCATCTTCCCGGCGGCGCAGCAGCGGCGAAACCACGACCTCTTCGCTGCGAAACGGTAGTGCATTTTCCAGCTCAAACTCGAGGGTAAGACGAACCTTGCGTAGGTCTTTGAGTGGGCTGTGAAGACGATGAAAGCTCACCAAACCACCCGACAACGAGAGTTGCCAGCGCCCAGCGCTAAGAACCTCGTCGGCAAGCAAGCGGTCGAGCACTTCAGGCAGACTGTCAAAGCCCGACGGCAACAACTCCTCGCGGCGAATTAGGCGGTATTCACCGCGTACCTCCGCGGGTTCGGCGCGCAGTACACGAATACGTCTAGGGCTTAGGTCAATGAGGCCAAGATTGGCGGCCATTGTTATTCCTCCCGCCAGTAATAGCGCTCTTCCCGAGCATCGGTCGGCGCGTGGCGTATGACCATGGTCAAGGTGCGACGGGCGTCGCCCACTCGAGCATGGCTAGTAATCTTAAAATAGCGGGACGTTACGGTGATCGCGTCCTCGCAAACCTTTTTGTCTAAAGTAATGCCTTCGGCCGAGGCGAGCTGCGCCAAGGTCTCGACAAAGAAATTTGAGAAGGGGTTCACCGCCGGAATGTTGTCGAGGGGACAAAGCACCTCGGCCTGCGCCTCTTCGGGTAGTAAACCGATGAGCACACAGTTGTTAAAGGCGGTGTACCAAAGACCAAGACGCTGCCAAACCTGCACTAACTGTTCGGGCTTTAAGCAGACCGAAAGACCCGCAAGAAACTGCGCCGGGGCGCTCATCGCCGTAAGCTCACCTTGGTCATTCGGTAACTGGCGCCCGAGCAGACCAGCGAGCATCGACTCAATGTTCACCTTATCCTCGCTATAGATTGATAAATGGTCGGCGAAAGCTCGATAGGCTTCGTCGCTAAACCCTTTCACCAAGCGCAGTTCGGCGATGGAGTCGAAAGAGGCATTACGCGATCGATAGGGCGCCTCTTCACTGTCGTAACGAGAATCTTCAGGCGCCGATCCCGTTACCCGCTGACCGCTCATCAAATCGATCTCTGAGATCGAGGTATCCGGATCCATCCAATCGAGAATAGCCGAAAGGAACTCATGACGGTCGACCTCTTCGCCGCGGCTGTTCACGCCACTGAAGAGCGCATCGTAGCGCGGCGGCGCGATCAGCGCGGCGAGGCGCATCATGGCAGCTCGGTTTTGAGCCGGTGTCCCTTTCCATAAACTCTTTAGCGGTATTTTTCGGTCTTCATCGTCGATCTCAACCGAAAAGTTACCGGGAAGGTTCCCGAACAAGACGCCGGAGCCCTCGTCAACATCCGCGAGTTTACCGCCCTCATCGCTCTGTTCGATACCCGTCACCAAAGCCGGGGCCGGGATGCCCATCATGGCGCCGAACGAGCCATCAGCGACGCCCTGAAAGAGTTCTGAGGTGATGGGAAGCATCTTCCAAAAAGGCTGCGGGGGCATGTTGAGCATCTGCTGTAGAACCCGCAATTCGTCCTCACAGCTGGTGCCGCCACCCGAAGTGCCGCCCTTAGTGATATCTTTCGCTCCACTGGCTTGAGTCAAGGCACCGGCCAAGCCGCTGCTCACGGGACAAGGGCTTTGCTTCATAAAGGCGATCATCAGGCGGGAGAGTTCCATGCCGGAACGCGCCAGAAAGTAAGCACGCACCGAATCTCGAGCATTAGCGGCGATACGACTACGCACTTGAGTGTCATGCACGAATTCCATCACCACGGTGGTCATCACAGCCACCGTAGCGAGCACCATCAAGAGGGCAACGCCGCGTTTGTTACGCATAGCTACCCCCTAAAAGTTCAACGCTTTATTCAAGCGTAGTTTAGTGGCCGTGCGAAACAACTTAAGTTCGCCATCGGGCATAATTAGGGTGATTTCGATGCGCACGCGGTCGGGCAAGCGTTTGCGCATGTCTTCTTGCTCAACGCCAAAGTCTTTAGCCTCGCGGGCCGAATCGCTGGTGCGCCAGTCGTCGGACCAATCATCCTCGCGCTGCGCATGGTAAGCCAGATGCAAACGTTCGACGCCGCAGATAACGACGCGATCGCGGCCTTTGCTCTGGTCGTCAGCATCTTCGAGCAGGCGGGGCGCTGACCAGCGCAACAAACATTTTCCCTTCTCTTCGAGCCCCGCTGGGTCTCGATCGAGATGATAAAAAATGGTCTCTTGATCACCTTGACGCGCGCCGGCACGCAGCACGGTGTTGGAAAACGCGGTGAAGCGGACCTCATCATCTTCGCCCAAAAACACGGTCTCAACGCGCGGCTCACTGAGTTCAACATGTTTGGAAACAAAAGCAGAACTCAACTCTCGGGTCATACGATCTAGCGCCACATAGGCCTGGCGATAGCGCTCCGAATACAGCGCCACCTCCTCCTTGAGTTGGAAAGCACGGTCGACGGCGCCATAAATAGACACGCCGATCATGCCCACCACCGCAGTTGCGATAATAACCTCGAGCAAGGTAAAGCCGCGCTTCATTTGGTCGCCCCAGTTGCCGGGTTACCAAGGTTCTTAAGGTGACTGGTGCCGCCCGGTCCTAAATTGGGCACCGGGCTCGGCGGTGGTGCGCCAGCACCCGTGAGTTGAACGATATGGGTGACCACATCGAAGCTCTCCTCATACTGACCGTCTTTCCACATCACCCATAAGCGTAACTCGCGCACCTGGTCGGCGAGTTGGCGACCGATCATCTGAAAAGCCGGGGCGAAGGCGCCAGCGAGCGGGTTCACCTCGCCGGAAACAGCGGGCGCGCCCATGTTCTCAAAAGCTTCAGCCTTGACTCGGCGGATCTCGGCACGCCAGCGAAACTGCGGCGCCTCGGCCTCATCGAAGTCACCTTCCATGGTCATATCAGCCACCGAAAAACCGTCTTTTTTCAGCTTCCATTCGATCTCGAGCACTTTGTCGCGAGCCAACAACGCAGCCATCTGTAAATCGCGGGCGTAGCGCACCGAACGAACGGCGCTAGCCTGCACCCCATAAATTGCGGTGAATAGCCCGGCGAGAATACCGATGGCGACGAGCGCCTCAAGAAGGGTAAAGCCGCGTTTCATAGCTCTTTACCTCGATGGTCATAGCGCCCGAACTTGGCGTTGATGCGGGCCGCCATACCGTCGATGCGAAGGGTGAAAACCTCCTCTTCGCTTTCGCCGATATGAAACACCGCATCTTGGGTTTCGCCGCGTGGGAAGAAGTATAAAACGCCTTCGCCTTTGCTTTGAAAGTCCTCAAAGGCATCGCTCCAAAACCCCAGAATCTTAGCGCTTTCCAAAGTGACGCCCTCGCCGAGGGAACCGCTCGATGGACTCCAAACCGGCGGCTCACGCAGGGCCTTTAGACCCGCTTTGGCTTCGTCACTGAGACCATCGTAGAGGTCCTCTTCATCTTCTGCTGAGCGCTTTTGACGCTCCTCCATGCTCTCGCCTAAATCGGCGACAACGGCGGGCAGCGCGAACATTCCTTCGGCAGACTCGAGGCGCATCTCGCTGCCGCCCACACTAAAGATCAAACGATGAACCTCGCCCGACAATGCGGCGCGATCAAAGCTCTCGCGCACAGCGGCCGAGACCTTGCCGGCAGCGGCGCGCGTGCGCGCTCCATCGACCGTAGCGATCGCGCTAAATGCACCGGCCGTAACGATGGCGAGGATGCCCACGGCAACCATCAATTCGATCAGTGTAAAACCGCGACGCGGCGCTGAGAGTTTAAGACTCACCATGCAACCTATTGGATGTCGTCTTTCCAGTTGCCGACGTCATCATCGCTGCCGCTTTGACCGTCTTTACCGGAACTCCAAATATCAAAGCCCTTAGCGTTGTGGGTGCCGGGGTTGGCGTAGTTATATTCGGCGTCCCAAGGGTCGCGCGGCAACTCACCGAGCAACGGGCTACCTTTAGGCGGGCTGACTAAACTGCTCAGTCCCTCACCGGTAGTCGGGTATTTGCCCATCTTGATATAATAAGCAGACAGCCCTTGCGTGACGGCCGCAAGATCCATCCGCGCTCGGTCACTTTTGGCATCTTCAAATTGGTCGAGCACGGCCACGGTAACGGCGGTCGCAAGCATACCGAGAATGGCGACCACGACGAGAATCTCGATGAGAGTCATACCCTTACGAGCGCTTTGGCGGACGATTCGTTCAACAGGTTTCATAAAATTCCTTTCCCGCCAGTTAATCAGCGGATAAATTGGTTCATTTGCAAAATGGGCATGAGGATGGCGAAGACCACGGTGGCGACACCTCCACCCATAAAGAGGATAAGAATGGGTTCGATCAAGGAGGTCAGACCGCCGACGGTCACTTCGACCTGCTGTTCGTAGGCGGTGGCAACATTATCGAGCATGTTTTCGAGCTTTCCGCTCTGTTCACCCACCGAGATCATATGGTGCACTAGGGGCGGAAACTCACCGCTTCGCTTCAAGGGTGCGGCAAAACTTTGGCCTTCAGACACCGCCAAAGCGGCAGCGTCGATGGTCTCGGCGAGGACCTCGTTGCTGACGACATTGCGCACAATCTTGCAGGCGAACAACAAGGGCACGCCGGCAGCTAAAAGGGTGGACAAGGTGCGCGCAAAACGGGCGATAGCCACCATGCGATGAATGCGTCCAAAGAGAGGTAAACGCAGCTTGAAAGCATCGAAGCGGCGGCGACCAGCCTGGGTTCCCACCCAGTTACGAAACAAGATGGCGGCGACGACGAGCAAAGCAATAACGCCGAACATAAGTATCGGGCTGCGCAGCACTTCGGAGATGCCTATTAACACCCGGGTCAGCAGCGGAAGTTGCGCTTCGGCAGAGGCAAAAATCTTGGTGATGCGCGGCACCACGAAGACGAAAAGGCCGATCATCACCAGCGAACCAGCGACAACCATCACCACCGGATAGATCAAGGCACCAAAGACTTTGCTTTTGAGTTCGGCTTGGCCCTCGGTAAAATCAGCCAGGCGCTCGAGCACCACATCGAGCGCACCCGAGTTCTCACCTGCGCGCACCATGTTAATGTAAATATTCGAATACACTTTCGGGTGGGCGCCCATCGCCTCGGCCAGTGAAGCCCCTTCATTGACCCTGCCTTTCACGTCGGCAAGGACGCGAGCTAAGCGCTCATCTTCGACCTGCTCGGCCAAAGCGGTCAGCGACGGAACCAAAGGGATGCCCGAACGGATGAGCACGGCAAACTGGCGCGTCACAACGGCCAGCAAGCGCACATTCACAGGTCGGTTGCTGAGCACCTCAGTGCCAGACGACTTTTTCGAGACCTTCGCCTCTTTCACCTCGGAGATAAAAATACCGTCACGACGTAATTGAGCGCGCAAAGCCTTAGGGCTCTCGGCGTCGCGCACGCCCTTGTTGCTCTTGCCCTCGGCGTTAAAGCCTTTGTATTCGTAAAGCGGCATAGGCTAGTCCAGCACCGCTTCTTCCGTGGTCACACGGCAGACCTCGGCGACAGTCGTTTCCCCTTTAAGAATCTTGCTCAGGCCATCTTCTCGCAAGGTCTTCATACCGGCTTCGCGAGCGGCGTGTTTAACCCGCGCAGCGTCGGCGTTGGCGAGCACCATCTCGCGAACCCGGTCATCGACCATGAGCAGTTCATAAATAGCGCGCCGGCCCCGGTAGCCGGTATGCTGGCAGGCGATGCAGCCCTTGCCCTCGCGCACGGGCTTGCCAGCGTGTAAGGCGGCGTCCACACCCAGCTCACGACAAGCCGCTTCGCCCAGCGGTTTCGTCTCGGCACAGTCATCACAGACAGTTCGCACTAAACGCTGCGCTAAGACACCGGCCAAGGACGAGGCGACGAGAAAGGTCTCGACGCCCATATCCACCAGCCGAGTCATAGCGCTTGCTGCGTCGTTGGTATGGATGGTCGAGAGCACCAAGTGCCCTGTCAAAGAGGCCTGAATAGCGATCTCAGCCGTATCCTTATCGCGGATCTCACCCACCATGATGACATCGGGGTCCTGGCGCAAAAAGGCGCGTAGCCCCGAGGCAAAAGTCAGATTGATTTTGGGGTTCACCGGAACCTGTCCGACGCCTTGCAATTGATACTCAACCGGGTCTTCGATAGTGAGGATATTTTTGTCGGGTGAATTGATCTTACTCAAACAGCCGTAAAGCGTCGTTGTTTTACCCGAACCCGTTGGCCCTGTAACCAAAATGATCCCGTGGCTGCGGCGGATTAATCGACCCACCTGCTCCATGAGGTCGGCCTCAAACCCAAGCTCGTCGAGCGGTTTGAGCACCGCCGAGCGGTCGAGCAAGCGCATGACCACCCGCTCACCGTGACTTGTCGGTACAGTGGAGACACGAATATCGATGTCGCGCCCAGCTCGCTTAAGCCGGATACGCCCATCCTGGGGCAGCCTTTTTTCGGCGATATTAAGCCCAGACATTACCTTAATACGCGAGATGATGGAGCTTTGCGCAGCCTTCGGTGGGCGCACCACTTCACGCAACACGCCGTCGACGCGAAACCGCACAGCCACTTCGCGCTCGAAGGGTTCAACGTGGATATCGGAAGCACGCTCCCGCACCGCCTGAGAAAGAATGGAATGCACAAAGCGGATAATCGGCGCTTCATCTTCAGCGTCTAAAATGTCCTGAATCGCAAACTCTTCTTCGTCTTCGGCGTGGCTCTCTTCGAGGCCTTCAGCCGCATCTTCGGCGAGCCGAGTCGCCCGATCATAGGCGTTGTTAGCGCTGGCTGTAATCAGTGTCTCTGTCGCCACTTCGGTCACCAGAGGGGCTTCCAACATGAGTTGGAGATCACTAACCACCGACAGATCAAAAGGGTCGGCGAGCACCACCACCACCGAGCCATCTTCGCGGCGCTCCAGCGGCAACACCGAACGGGCACGGGCGAAACTCAAGGGGAGGCGGTCGAGCAGCTCATCAGGGATGGCGTTGGCGTCAATCTGTTCGCGAAATTCGCAACCAGCCTGCTCGGCTAAGGCTTTTGCCAAAGCCAGTTCGTCGACAGCTTTGGCGTGGATCAACAACTGCCCGAGCAAACCACCGCGCTCGCCTTGTTCTTCAAGCGCAGCGTCCAGCGCCTCAACGCTGAGACTCTGATGGCGGACCAGCAGCTCTCCTATGCGCATGGCTCAGTCCTTCTTCTTGGCTTTGAGTTTGGGTTTAGCGTCCGGCGTCGGCGTCGGCGTCGGCGTCGGCGTCGGCTCGGAAGCTTCGGGCTCGCTAGATTTTTCCACTACCTCATCGTCGCCAACCGCTTTTGCCGCTTCCTCAACGCTGGGAGTCACATCAGCCCCGACTACGCTTTCGCCTCCATCACCCTCGCCACCATTTTCGATAGCCTTCAGGTGTCGTTCCAGGTCGCGATCCAGACGTGCAAAGGGGCCAACCTTGCGCTGCCAGTTCATGGTCCCTTTGAAGTCGGTTGGGCGCGTGCTCATGAACTTGGCGTATTCGCGGCGCTCGGCAAGCTTGCGCTCGAAGATGCGCGCAAAGTCTTCATCGTTGCGCACGATATGCGGCGTCAGAACGAGCAACAGGTTGGTCTTATCGACGTCCTCGGTGGTGCTCCGAAAAAGGGCGCCGATGAGAGGAAGATCACCGAGGATAGGAATCTTGGTCACCGAATTGGATTTACGGTCGGCCATCAGACCGCCGATAACGATGGTTTGAGAATCACTCGCGACCACCACGGTTTTGATCTTACGCTGAGTGGTAATGGGCGAGTTGGTGGTCGGCTCAATACCGCCAAGTTCAGAAATCTCAGCCTCAATTTCCATGCGCACTTGCCCGGTGTTGGTCACATGAGGCGTGAGCTTGAGCTTGAGCGCTACGTCTTGGCGCTGAATGGACATGGACGGCAAACCGAGCCCGCCTAGACCGCCGAGCGCGCCAGCGCCCGAAGTCTTGCTCAGACCACCAGCAAGGCTGGCGAGCCCACCAAGGCCACCCGTCATACTCGATGCGAAGGGCACATTTTTACCCACTGTGATCTCAGCCTCTTCGTTATCGGTGGTCAACAGATGCGGCGTCGACAACACGTCCACGCCGGTGGTTGTTTTCAAAGCCTGAAAGACCACGCCGAAGGTGGGAATTTTGACGCCGAGGGCCTCATCGAGCCCTGGAATACTGATGCCTTGGAACGTGCCGACCAAGCCGAGCAGGCCCGCTGCCGACAAGGGCGAAACCGAGCGCAAACCCTGGGCGGTTGTCGAGCCGACAAGACCGGCGCCGCCAGCGAGAGCACCTGCTACCCAGGGGCTCTCAACCGGATCAGCCCAGTCCGTACCATCGGCAGTCACGCCACTATGCAAACTCGCGCCGAGTTTCTTATTATTCTTAACCGAAATCTCTAAAAATGCCGCTTCGATAAAGACTTGCGGGCGGCGGTAATCCAAGCGCGCAATAATACGCTGAAGCACCCTCAAGTCGTTGCGGCTGGCGACAACCACCAACGAGTTCGTCGCTTCATCGGCGCTAACTTTGACCTCACCCGAGAACAGCCCTTCGGCCGAAGCGCCACCGCCTGCCGGCTTTTTCTTCTTCGATTTACGCTTGCTCTTCTTCTGGTTGCTCAGGCCCGAGATCAAACTCGAAAGCGTCGACGCTAGCTCTTTGGCATCAGCATTTTCAAGGCGCAGAACATGGATGGCGCCTTCGTCGTCGGGCGTCGGCAGGTCAAGCCTATCGAGCAACTCAACGGCGCGCTCAAAAGCCACCTGCTCGGCGACGATAATGAGCGTGTTCGTGCGGTCATCGGCGACTGCTTGTTGCAACACCACATCGCTCGGCGCCGAAATTTTCGTCTTCGACGAACTCGCCTTTTTCTTCTTTCCAAGAACGGTAAAGACCTCACCAAGCTTGGCGGCTAAATCGCCCGCATCGGCGTAGCGCGCTTCGTAATAATGGATCTGGTGGGTCGCGCCGGCTTTATCCAGATGCTTCACCAGGCGCATTAAGCGATGCACATTCATGGCAGTGTCCGAGATCAACAAAAGGCGCGGCGGTACGACCTGGACGGAGCCCGATGCGCTAACCATCTTTTTGAGGACTTTGATCAGGTTGTCGCCTTCGAGATGCACCAGCTTATGCAGCACCGTGACCATGCGCTCGTCGTAAGGGACTTCTTCCATCCTGCCGTCAAGAAAGGTTGGCGAGGGGCCTTTAACGGCGTCTTTCGCCTTCACGACACGGTAGAACTTACCGACTTTGACCAGGCTTAGCTTATGGGCAGCCAGAGCGGAGACGAAGACCCGATAGGCCTCGGCAATGCTCACCGGTGCTTGGCAATAAATGGTAATCTCTTTGTTCTTCAAAGTCTTACCGACGATGAAGTTTTTACGCGTCAACTCACCCATCAACTGAAGCAGTTTGGGCAGCTTGTAGGTCTGTTCTTTAAAGTCGAACTTACCGCGGCTAGCGCGCCGGCGCTTAGAACGCTCGGAGCCTGGCTGACCTTGGGCAAAAGCAGGAGCGTTGAGAACGCAGAGAAGAGCAACGAGGCTTAGGTGACGCATGACCGTGACCTTTCTTGATTATCGAATCGAATATTCAATGCTGCGCGATTTACCGCGACGCAGCACTTTGAGGCCGACCTGTTCGGAATCTTTGAGCTTTCCATAGACCTCGAGAATTTTATCGGGACTGGTTAAGGCGTATCCATTGATCGACTGAAGCACGTCACCGTTTTTCAGACCGATTTGCGAAAACACCGACTTAGCTTTGATGGAAAATAGCTTAAAGCCACGCTGCTTACCGCCTTTGAAATCAGGCACAACGCGGGCATCGGTCGAAAGAGCACCGAGATTAGAGAGAACCGTGTCAATACTGTCGCGAGACACGTCAAACTTGCCCTCGCCCTTCTTTTTTACGCCGGCCAAAATGCGGTCCGTAATCTCTTTTTTTCCGCTGTCACCGGAGTTAGAACTACTCGTCGCAGGCGCAGACGGGCTCGAGGTGCCACCGCCGGCCTCGGTTTTCTCGAGGAAGGTTAGGCGCGGGCTGTTCTGCTCGCGAATTATCACCTTATCCTCGACGATCTCGACGATGGTGAAGAGTTCATTTTTCGGAAAGAGTTGTTCGCCAACATGACCGATGAACGACTTGCGCCGCAGACCGTCTTCGATCAGCGCAAAGTTCCAAGCCGAATGGTCGAAAAGAACTGTGGCGACCACCCGAGCGTTAATTGCCGAACGGGTCGCTTCACCGTCGACCGGAAGGTCCTCAGCAGCACCGTCCGAAGGCGCCACCTCTTCAACCACCTCTTTCGCGGTGCCCGATAAATTACGGTCCGAGATCGAGCTAATCTGCCGTTTAAAGCGTTTGCTCGACTTGGCGGCTTTGATCACCGGCAGGGCCGGTATGGGGCGACGGCTCTCAGCTAAAACTAAGGTCACCGTGCCGGCCAACAAATAGGCGCATAAAGCGAGTCCTAAAAAGGTTCCCAGCGGCTTATATTTGGCAAAGCGTTCCACGCGTTGCTCCTCGTCATGTATAAAACATTAACGCAGGAATCATGCCTGAATTTAAACTAAGTTTTATCAGGGTGTTAACAGCGCAACAACGCTGCCGCCCTGCCGACCTGGCAGGAGGGTGTCGGCCATTATGGCAGGGTTGCGATTGCAAACTTAGGGTTCAACCCAAAACCGGTTTCTGGGCCGCAGCCGATGTGTTTGCCTATGCGAACCCACGGGCGCCGAAGGCCGTCGCCAGGCTATCAAGCGATGCCCGGCCTTCTAAGAAGCCTTAGTGGGCGTAGCGTTCCAAACCCGAGTCGCCAAGAGCGTACCGACAAGTGCCACGGGGATCATCGACAGCGGCCATGCCTGCCAGTTCTCGGGGTTCGTCGCCGGGCCGATCAGGTTACCCGCCGCATCGTATTGTTCCTGAGGCAGCAGATAGGCGTAGGCAAAGCTCATCACGCCGGTGCCGAGGTAAACGAAT
>JAPKCE010000353.1 GCA_028823075.1 Myxococcota bacterium | reverse complement strand
TCTTAAGCAAGAGTAAACGGCTAAAGCGTATCCCGAAAGTGCAACCGGACCATTGATACAAGGGCTCGACGCCAAACCCTCGATGACGAACTAGAACGCCAGCTCTCGGTCGGTTGCGACCAGGTGAGTTGTGTCGCGCAGCGAGGCGGAGCCCTCAGTGCCGAGTTCTTGTGTGCCGGCTCCTTGGGTTTGATCGGCAAGATGGGAATCATGGGGTGCGCCCCTCAAGCCGGAACGACCGATGACCGGGCACCCGACCTGAGTGACCTGCTGGATGCTGGACCAATTCAAGCGTCCGACGCGGGAACCGCCGCCGACGCTGGCTCTGGCGGCGGCCAGGACGCATCGGCGCCGGCGACCCAGGCACAACGTTACGCGATGAAAGCGGTTTCCGCGATTCAACAACGCAACCCAAGCCCGCTCGGAAACGAAGAGGTCCAAGTCGTGACCACGCAGTACATGTTGCTCGATGCGGAGCGACTCGGCGACCGACTAACTTGGGATGAGACGCTCTGCAGCATCTCGACAAGCGAGGCGCGTTACCGTTTCGGGATCCGCGCGAGCACAAGCTACCCCGACGCCTTTGTTGTTCATTTTCCAGTGTTCGAACGCCAAGCAGAATGGACGGAAGACGGAGAGTTTCAAGCGGGACCTTATGCCTCCGTCGTGGGTGCCCAGCTGAACAACCCACTGACCGACCCGCTCCCCACCGAAGCCGGCGCAGCAGGCGAAGTGGACTCGGACCAAGATGGAAACCCAGGGGTCACGGTTAATGTAGGGGGTGCGGTGTCGGGCTCTGTGTATGTCGCTCAACGAAGCGTGATCAACCTGCGCGGACGCGAGCGAGACAACGGCCGCGTCGAAGGGTTTTGGCAGGCAGCCGACGAACAAGTCGTCCTTGAAGCGAGCAGCGACATCCTCAAGACAACGGTCGAGCGCCGGCGCGACCCGGACGCAGAGACGAGCTACTTCGTCATGGTACCCATCGAAGACAACTGGGCGTGTCGCGAAATCAACGACGCCGTTGACGAGTTGTTCTAAACACCGCCCGATTGAGGCTTCCCAAAGTCGTGTGCCCACTTAGCGACTGCTGAAACGACAGCGGTGAGGGTGACCCCCCAGGCAATGTCGACAACCACAAGGCTACTTGGCCATCCTTCAATGACCGCCCAATTGGTGAGCTCGTACGTGGCGTAAGCGAACCAACCCAAAAGAGCGCCGCGACCTGCAGCGTGCTTGACACTTTGAGCGGGTAGTGCACCGAAAAACACGACCACAGCGATGTACTGAAGATAGAACAACGCCGCCGCCGCAAGAACGGTTTGCTGCGCGCGCAGGCTGCCTAGCTGCTCGTCGTAGAACGACGCAGCAAAGACCCCCAACCAAACCAAATCAATCACAACCATTATAAGACTTGCAGCCAGTATAGCGCGGATTTTTTGCATCATGGGGGGCCACCTTTCGTGTCGTTTTACGACATTAATCGACTAAATTACGCAAACATACTTGAGCGTTTTTTGCGCATCTGTATACCTAAATCGCACAATCCGATCGGCAGGCCCTCATGAGTCACGCATCAGCCGCCCCTAAATCGATTATCTCGTTCAGCGATACAGAAGCTCACCCGCTGTTCCTTGCCGAGTTCAACTCAATGCTGCCGGCTTCATAGCGAGCTTAAGGATGGCTGGATACAAGGTGAACACCCCCTTTCGAATCGCTATCGTCGGCGCCGGCTTCTCGGGCTTGAGCGCAGCCAAAGAGCTTGTCTCGCTCGGCTACGAAGTTGAGGTCTTTGATAAGTCGAGGGGCCCTGGCGGGCGAGCGTGTACGCGGCGGCGTGAACCCGGAGGATTTGACCACGGCGCACCTTATTTCGAGATCAGCAGTCCAGGTTTCATCCAGGTCGCACGCCAGTGGTATCAACAAGGGTTCATTGCTCAATGGACTGGGTCGTTCGGCGTCTCGCGCGGCGGAGGAATCCAACCGGAGCAAGGCGTCGTCAACCGCTGGGTGGGCTACCCCAAGATGAGTGCTTTGGGGCGGCATTTAGCGTCGGGCTTGAACGTCCGGTTGCAGACCCGGATTGAGCGTATCACAGGCGCGGCAGGTCAATGGACCCTAGTTGATGAAACCGGAGCAGAGTACGGCGAGTTCGACTGGGTTGTGTTCAGCTGTCCCGGGCCGCAAGCGACAAAGATGATCCCCGACGGGTGCCCCTTATCGGACTCAACTGAGCACATGGAGTATGCGATGTGCTGGGTCACGATGCTCGAGTTCGCCAAGCCGCTCTCCATGAAGTGGAATGCGATACGCTTTATCCGGGGGGCGCTCGGGTCAGCCTTTCGCGAAAACAGCAAGCCAGGACGAGACGCCAAAGAGCGCTGGGTGGTTCATGCCGACAGCCACTGGAGCAAATTAAATGAGGACCGGTCTGAGCACTGGGTCAGCGCGGCGCTGAGCGAGAGCTTTGCTTCGTTGACCGGAGCTAGCGCTGCCTTCGTAGCCTCTCATCGATGGCTTTATGCTCAGAGCGCACAGCGCGGCATCCGCTCGGCAATGACCGATAGCCAGTGGCAGCTGACCGTATGTGGAGATGGGCTATCAGGACCCGGCCTCGATGCGGCCTGGTCCAGCGGCGTGACCGCTGCTCAAGATATCCACCTAAGCCAAAGAACCAAGGCGTCCCATCACTGAGCGGACGGCGCACCCGACGCTATCCTTCAGTCTCTACCTTACCCACGTTAGCGACGCCAAACCGTTGAGGCATCCGGAGCTCGCTAGCGACGTCGGACGAACAACTCGACGGCGTCGAAGCGTGCCCCACGGTTGTTGTCACCGAAGGCGTTGAGCCCCCAAACGCTAAGCGCTCGGTCTGCGGCGCGGCTCGAACCGTAAATCACGAACCCTCCGCCGCCAGCCCAGCCCGAGCAGCCATCTTCACCGCGTGAGATCGCCCAGGACCAGAGCCGGTTGCGGCGCCAGATATCGGCTTCGCAACGCCGGAAGCCTTCGCCAGGCGTACGGAAATCAAACCCATCACCAATCGACTGCTCGACGTTCACACCCGGTTGCCAGGCTTGCTTGGGTACGTCGCTGTAACTCGGTCCGATGTAGTAACCACCCTCTTGGGTGCCCGTGGCACCGATCAAGATCTCAAGGTCGCGGCCGTCATCATCGTTCGAGAACCAACTCAGGGGTACACCCCAGCTGCCCGAACTCGTCGCCTGCCCTTCACGGTCAGACCAAGCATCCCACACCTCACCGCCGTAGCGTAAGCGAGCGACCT
>JAPKCE010000352.1 GCA_028823075.1 Myxococcota bacterium | reverse complement strand
CGGTAACGGTATTTTCGGCGTTGAGGTAACGCTCACTTTGCCGCCGCAGGCCCCGGTTATTTTTGAGTCGCTCACCGGAACCACCGATCGTCTCGGTCGTTTCGATGCCATTATTACGCAACTCAGCGCGGTCCCGGCGCAGCCGATTGAGATTAGCGCCAGCGCCAGTCACGAACAATGGAACAGCGGCGAAGTCCAGGTGGAACTGAGCGGCGCCGATGCCAGTTTAGAGGCCCTGGCGCTGTACCAGGACGAAGCGCCCATCGCGCCGATCGACGGCCTGGTTTCGCTGCGCGCCGAGGTGCAAACCGAGCTACCGCGCTTGCGTCTGCGCGCCCTCAACGCTCGCCTCGGCGGGGTGCCGAACCAGGCTCTAGCCTTTCGTGCTCGCGGCGGCGAAGGCCTGTTGGACCCTGCCGACTGCCCGCTGCCCAGCGGCGGCAGCACCGACGCCGGCGGCTGGCTGACGCTGGCCTTAAGTGCCGGCGAAGTGGCCGGGCTTTGCGGCTTTACCGCCAGCGTCGGCGAGACGTCGCTGGCCTTTAATCTGAGCGTGCGCCCGGGCCTGCCGGTGGACGGAGAGCTGCTCGCAAGCGATTGTCAAAGCGACCCCGATTATCGCCTGGGTGGCGAGCCGGGCGAGCTGGATGCGCGCATCGGTTACAGGCTGCCGCCGCAGCCCTTTCCCGAAGGCGAACAGGTGCATGCGCTCTGCGTTTGCCCGCGCGACGCCCTGGGCAACGCGCTGGTCGGTGAGGCGCTATTTTTAGGCGGCAGCAATTACCATCTGCGGCAAGACCCCTTTGCCGTGGCGCTCGACGGCTGTGCGCGGTTTTCCGTGGTTGGCGGCGGCGATTTTAGTCGCTCTGCATCGCTGGCCTTAGACAGTTCTCGTGGCTGGACGCGTCCTCCGCGTTTCAGTTTTGGCATCACCCCCGAACGCCCGGCGCTGAGCGCGGTGATTTTGGATGGGCTCACCGAGGGGAGTCGCAAACGGGGCAACAACACCTTCGTCAGCGAAGTGCTGGCGCCCGCCAATTATTTCGTCATCAACCCGCGCGAGAGCTACCCCAACGAAAGCATCGATTTTATTCTCCAAGGCGCCACAACCACTGGTGACGGAGCGTTGGGGTATTCTGGAAACCAGCTCGACGAGGCAGGGTTCTGCACGGGCCAAGCCTGCGCCGAGTTGGTGGTTTTATTGCTCGATCACGGCGCGGGTTTGCTTGATCCACCTCTTGAATTAGCGCGCCTGCCCATCGCCCGCCGCATCTTTGATGGCAGCTTCGAGCATTACGCCCGTGCGCCGCGCAGCATCATTGCGCCGGGCGGCAGGATGGCTGTTGTTATCGAGCAGCCGGCGCCGCCGGGCGAGCAAGGCATTCGCAGCGGTGCTGCGCTATTCAACGTGGCGCGCCAGCCCAGCTTTCGCGCCCGCAGCGCCCGCTTGCTCAGCCCAAGCCGCGATCATTTTGACAACGCGCTCGACGCCCTGGTGCAGAGCGTCGCCCTGGCCGATTTAAACAACGACGGCGAAGGGGAATTAATTGCCTGCGCCAGCGACGCCCAAGGTGCGCTTGCGGCCGTGTTGCAAGCCGATCCGCAGCGGGTGGCTTGGGGGGGCAGCCCCTTCGTCGATTCCATCGTCGCTCAGCGCGGCCCGGACTTTGCCGCCGGGCGTATTATTGCCGCCGAACAGCGCCTAGCCGCACCGGCTGATCGTGCTGGGTTTTGCCATGTTGCCCGCTGGAGTGGCGGGCATGTTTTGCTCCAAAGTTTGAGCCCGAATATCCGGGGAGCAGCCGCTTCTCTGGTTTATTGGCCGCTGAACGATGCAGCACCATTTTTGGGTGAGCCGCGCCTGCTCAGTCTAGAAGGGTTACCGGCCGCATCGCTTCGCTGGAGCCGCTGGGATGCCGCCAACAGCCGCTTGTTGTTATGCACCGCCGCCAACGCTGACTGCCCAGACGGTGCACGGTATTCTACATCGCTTCGCCGCGGCGATGATGCGGGTCCGAATTTGTCGATCGCCCAGCCCCACGAAGCGCCGTTTTCTGCTGCAAACTGGCTAGCACGCAGCGATGTCGCCAACGGCAGCAGCTGGCCTGCTCGCTGCGGTTCGGGTTCGTGCACTAGCCCACTAACAAACGGTGCGCTCCTAGCCCAAGTACCCATCTTTAGCAGCGCCAAAACCTACGCCGGCCGCGCCGGTTTTCTGGCTCATGTTGTGGGCTCCGATCGCCTGGGCTGGATTGCGCCTCTGATCAGCGCGTCGGCCTGCGGCGACGGCCAGCGCGGGCCCGGCGAGGATTGCGACGACGGCAACCACGACCCCTTCGATGGCTGCGACACAAGCTGCCAAACACCGGTCTGCGGCGACGGTATCTTAGCGCCGTCGGAAGCCTGCGACGACGGTGGGCAAGTGGCCGGCGACGGCTGTGACGCGGCCTGTGTTTTGGAGAGCGCACAGCCTGGCGAGCGCTGGCAATACGGCGCATTGCTTGGCTTTGTGCCGCTAAATGGAGGCGCCGCGACTTTAGGCCAGCTAACCGCCTTCGCTATGCAGCGCACAGAGGCAATTGATGCCAACTCAAGTTTGACCCCGCAGGAATGGCAAAACTGGTTCCAAGCGCGCCGTCAATGCCGCCTGATGGGGGCAGATTTGGCCAGCGAAGCGCAATGGCAGTGGGCGGCGCAAAGCCTAAACAATAACTGGCTTTATGGTTGGGGAAATGCTGCCCCCGGATGCACAGCCGCTGCCGGCGTTCATGTCGCTAATACAGCTGAATGTGTGCTGCGAGCTGTGCGCCCCGCTTGCAGCATGCCCAGCGGCCGCAGCGCTCAAGGAATCTGCGAGTTGGCGGGAAATACAGGCTTCGAATGGGTGCTCGATGGATTCAATAGCTCCGGACCGGCGGCCGCGGATATTAATCCGGTTCATCGGCTCTCTGCTTATGATAGCGCTTATCGCCGCGGTGGCTCGTTTTCGAACGTCAGAGACTACGCGCGAGCCAACCTCCGGAGCAACTGCCCCCGCGACTACGCGCCCGGCGGTTTTCGATGTGTGTGGTCTGTGGTCGCCCCAGAACCTTGATCCTCGACCGCCGGGGGCGGGCGAGCGAAAAATAGCGCCAGCCCGCGCCCAGCCACAGCGACGATCGTTCGGCGCTTGTCGGGCGGATAAGCCCGTCAAGCTTCGCGCAGCAATATGCCTATCAGCCAAGCACCGGAGTCCGTTCGTCCCAAACATGCGAAAAGCGTGAACTCAAACGAACGTGTTCAAAAG
>JAPKCE010000015.1 GCA_028823075.1 Myxococcota bacterium | reverse complement strand
CAAAAACATCGCTCTTAAAGAGATCACCTATGGGCGCCAAGGCGCCACACATATCACCGTAAAGTGTACAATACCCCACCGCCAACTCGGATTTATTACCGGTGGCTAAAGCGAAGCGTCCTTCAGCGTTTGCGGTCGCCATAACCATCAGACCGCGCAGCCGAGCCTGGAGGTTTTCGTCGGTCAAGCCCTCGACGGTGGTGATCTGTAAAAGGCTGTCGCGTAAAACAGCATGAGGGGTCTTAATGCTTAATTCTCGTAATTCCATGCCAAGATTGCTGCAAAGAGCACGGGCATCGGCGAAGCTGCGATCGGAACTGTAAACGCTTGGCAAAGCCAATCCGAGCACGTTCTCAGCGCCCAGAGCATCGACCGCTATGGCCGCCACCAAAGCAGAGTCAATGCCACCGCTGATACCCAAAACAACTTTTGAACAGCCGCTTTTTTGTAAGTAATCACGCAAGCCGAGCACCAAAGCTTGGCGGTCTAGCGACAAGCCTTCTTGCCGCTGAACGGCTTCCGTAGCATAAGAAAAGTGCTGCGAAAACAATGGCAAGCCAAGGGCTGTCGTGCCGTCGGTCAGAAAGCACTGGCCGTCAAAAATCAATTCATCGTTGCCGCCAACCGCGTTAACCACAGCAACATGGCAATCATGACGCCGGGCAAACGCCTGGGCTTGAGATAGACGCTGCCCCGGTTTGTCTCGCTGGTAAGGGCTCGCCGAAAGGTTGACTAAAAGATCACAGTCAGACGCCAGGCGCGCAGCGGGAAGGTGACTGTAGCGCGCCCCTTCGCCAGCCTCTTCACCGCCCCAAAGGTCTTCGCAAATTGTCACCCCCAGACGCAGACCCGCGACGTCGATCACCGGCATAGGTATGCCTGGGGCGAAGTAGCGCGGCTCATCAAAAACATCGTAATCGGGAAGCAATTGCTTTTGAGCCACAACTTCGGCTCGTCCCTGATGCAGCAACCACGCCGCGTTGAACCAACCGGGGGCCGACGCGCAGCGCGCCAATTCGCCGAGCAATACCGGCCCTTTGCCTTTCAATGCCTGGGCCAAGCCCTGTAACTCTTGATCGAGTGCTTCGGCTAAGCCCTCATGCTCAAGCAGGTCGCGGGGCGGATAGCCAGTTAGGGCTAATTCGGGTAGCAATGCTAAAGGAAAGTCATCGGCGCTCAGCAGTAATTGCTGCAGCCGCTGGCGGTTGCCCTTAAGGTCCCCGACGCGGGGATTAAACGGAACGAACAATGGAGACAGCAAGCCGGTGCTCCTTTACCGGTCGCGCCTTAGCGATGATTACCAATTCAGAAAAGCAAAGGCGTCTTTTGGCCAACCGCGCTGAGCGTTGTATCGGCGCCGAAGTGGAAGACGGATGGGACTGGCGCCAAGGCGAGTTAGGGCCCATCGATCTGGTCCCTTTCATCGGCGGCTCCCCTTTTCGCCAGATCATGAATCTTGACTTCCGCTCCGACAGCGGCGGCTATCGTAAGATCGGCGGCACCGCGAACACGCCGAAAAGCGCTTATTTTTATCGCCGCTACGCGAACCTTCTTCACTTACTAAAGCGACAAGATCGCTTGCATTTACGAGGCGGTATCGAAGCTGAGTCGGGCATGGTGATGGTGCTCGATTGGCCCGCAGCGCGCGGGCGCTACAACTTTTCTCCCGACCGCCTAGGGGTTGTGCTGAGCACGAACCCCCAAGGGCTTCGGGCCGCGCTGCCGATGCGGCTTGCGCGCGGCTGGGTCGTCAGTGAGTTCAATTTACTGTGGGGCAGCCCCGGTGACCGTTCGATCATCGCCTTCGCCGACCCGCCAATCTGAGACGGCGACCCGCCCCTCAGCCCATTTTTTACCGCTTACTTTTACGCTTTTTCTGTTTTCGTTTTAGGGCTTCAAGCCTCGCGGCCTCGGTCACGATTCGTCGCTTATGAATGCTCAACAAATACAAAGGGCGTTTCACTTGCCCATCCCCACCCATGCTCCAAAGGCCTGTCACAGCTTCGAACTCCCTAAGTTCGCGCAGCGCCTGAGCCGTCATACCGCGCTCATTCAAGCGCTGCTCTCGGGCGAGATGTGCAACCAGCAGGCCGGTGTCATGAGCGAGGGTCTCTAAAAGGTCCGGCGGCCGCTTAAAATTCTTGCGGAATTGACGCGCATAGAGCCCGGGCATCGAGCGCTCGGAATCGTAAGGATAATAGGCATCGACGAACAAGCTGCCCTCGACATCGGTGCGGCTGCGGTTGGCAAAGTAATGCGAATTAAGCTGACGCATGCCGAGGATGGGCGTGGCGATGAGCTCTTTATTACCGGTGGCCTTTCGGGTGCGCCAAAGACCGCGGTCGTTGAGGTTGGGCACCATATCGGCAAGCTCGATAAAGGGCATGATTTGGCGCACCGTCGCCACGGTGTCAGGAATAAATATAGCGTCGAAGTCCACCTCGGGAGGCGTATGATCACGACAAGATTCGACCTTACGTTTTTTTCGCAAGCCTTTGAGGCTTTTATCTATTTCTGCAACACAGCGGCGGTATTTAGGATTGCTTTGGAGTGCCTCACTGTTGCGCCCGACCATACCGGTGATAAGCCCAGTAAAGGTAGTCTCACCGCGCGGGTAGGGCTGGGTTTTAGTTATAGACCCCCCACGTTTTTCGACCTCGGAAGTGAAATAAGACGCCGCACGCCAACCCGAAACCGTACGCGGGAAAAGCACCGCAAAACGTTGGTAGCCTCGTTGCTCCATAGCGCCGGCGACCAGATGCTCGATCTGAGCTTCGTTGCTGAGCCCAACCTGAAAAATGGTGTCGCCGAGAGCCGCTAGCTCGTTGGCGCGCCCTCAACTGATCAAGGGTACTGAAAATTGAGCTGCGACCACCGCGGCTCGCCGAGCGCGCTTTATAAACGGGCCGCAGATGACCAAACTCACCTGCTCGTCGATGATCAATTCACGCATCCCCTGCTCGGGGTTTTGCGAACTGCGCAACACCACTTCAACTTCGGTCTCGCCCAAACCGAGCAGGAAAGCTTTGTGCAAAACCTCACCCCAGGGGCGGTCCTGAGGCAACAAAAGACCGATTCGTCCAGGTTTTGAACTGCCGAACACGCTTTTTAGCTTTTGTGCCTCAGTCAACACTTCAAGCAGTGAAGCGGGCACCTCTAAGGGCAGCTCTACAGCGCCGCCTCTATGCAATTGAATTCGAGCCAAACGCAGCATGACCGCTTGTTGCGCTGCGCCCTCGCTCGCCGACAGCAGCTTTTTGAGTTCATCCTCACCAGCAGCATCGAGCGCGCTGATCAAGAGCTCGCTCGGCCCATCGAGTAGTGCCTGCCATATCGGTGTTATTACTATGGTGGGCTGCTCTTCTTTTTTCGGTTCTTGAGGTTTTTGGGGCGACGCATCGGAATTAAGGTTTGAATCGTCTTTGAGGTGGTCGGGATTTTGACCGTCTTGCGACTGCGTGGTCTGCTGTTTATCACGAATCGGAGGCTCGGTCGGCGCATGCGACAAGGTCACACAAGCCACAGGGCTAAGACAAAACAAGAGCGCGGGCAGCAGATGGCGCATGGGACTCCTCACGACCGAGCATCGCTCGTGGCTCGGCGCTAACACGGTGATGCGATACGCGACTAGTGTGGCTTGTGTTTTGCTGAGTTTCGGCTGCAAGCCGAGCCCAAGCCCTGAGGCCCAAACCCGAACTGCACAGCCAAAGAATGTCAAAGCCCCCGCCGACAATGCGCTGCGCGTCATGTTGCGCGCTGGCCTCACAGACTATTTTGTATACCGCGGCAAACCGCGCGGTTTTGAGCATGAGTTGCTGCGCCGATTTGCGCGACAAACCGACCGCCGTTTATCGCTAACCATCGCAAACAACGACGAAGAGGTCGCAACTGCCCTACTCAATGGCGAAGTCGACCTGTGGGTTCCAGCGCAAGCTTGGACGAGTAAAAGCGAACGATGGCAGGCTGGCCCCCAATACGCGCATACGGATTCGGTGGTGGTCGGGCGCAAAGGCGAACGCCCATCCGAAATGCGAGTACGACCAGCATCAGCTGCGCTCGAAGACCTTACCCGCTGGTGCGCCCCCCCGTGCAAACAGCGAATCGTCGCCGGCGGGGGCGACTGGAAACTGCTGAACGACCTACGCCAGGAAAAGCCCGGTCAAGGCATCGCTGCTGCGGTTAACCGGCGTCACGGAAGCGCTTTAACGAGCCTTGATCCGAGTTTTGAGATCATCCACGGCATGGGCAAAGCTCGCCCGGTTCGCTGGTGGATCAACAGCAAACAAACCTGGTTGAAGCCAGCGTTGGAGAAGTTTTTTGCCGGAGGTATAACGCCCAAGCTCTTAGCAGCTCTACAAGTGCGCTATTTTGATAACCCGTTTCAAATGCGCCTTCGGGCGCGGCCTTGGGTGCGAAGCGATTTAGCCAAACGCATTACGCGCTGGGATAAAGACCTGCGCCGCGCCGAGGCGCGCTATGGCGTCGACTGGCGATTACTGGCTGCGGTGATGATGGTCGAATCAGCGCAAAAACGTATGGCAGTCAGCAGCGTTGGTGCTCAGGGGCTTTTTCAGTTCATGCCCAGAACGGCAAAGGAAATTGGTTTGAGTGACCCCAATGACCCGAGGGCAGCGAGCTTAGCCGCGGCACGTTATTTGAGGCAATTAACCAGGCGCTTTGCGGGCGCATCGAGCCCTTATGACCAACGCATGATGGCCTTGGCTTCGTACAACGTTGGCCCTGGCCATGTCGATGATGCTCGGTTGCTTGCGGGCAGCATAAACCTTGAACCCGACAGTTGGGACGAAGGGGTTAGCTTAAGTTTACCCTTGCTCGCCCACCAGCAATTTAACAAAGACGCCAAACATGGTTTCTGTCAGGGCTTGATCGCTACCCGTTACGCGGAGCAAGTAAGCGACCTGTTCGAACAATATAGTCAATTGCTGCCGAAGAGATTAATTGATGTCGACGGCGGACCGGAGGGGCCATGAACTGGCAGCCTAGCGATGAAAACTGCGCCCTTTTTGAGCCCTCCAAACAACGTAGTGCTGCCTATACTTTAGAGCGGCGAAAACTGCGTACGGCCATGCTTTCTTTCGCGGAAAGCCTTGGTGGCAACTGGGACTGCACCCCCGCCGAACCCTGTCTTGCCAACCGTAGACAGGTGCAAAACCTGGTTCTTTTTTCGGCGCCAGACCGCGTGGACGGCGAACGTAATAACATCGATTTGAGCAGCCCATTTGCTCTCGATCTCCTACCCTTTCACGAGCATCTGAGCTGTTTTGTTCAGATCGATCAAAGCGCTTTAAGTTGGGGTATGATCCTGCACCGAAAGGCCCAATTGGACGAGCGCAACCTAAAGGCTTTTTACAACGCCTTTGAGGGAGAGCAAGCGCTGCAAACCCTGCTCGACGCGTTACCCGATGCCCGGGCTCAAACCGACGTTGAGAACCCGGTAGACCAGAGCGTCTCAGCATCAGAACTGATGCCCAAAAGCCTCGGCAAAGGCTGGTGCATTTGGTGGTCTAGCAAAGAGTTAGACGAAAGCGTTCCAGAGCAGGTCAGCAATGGTTTAGAGCGCTTACAACCGCTCATAAAAACGCTGCGCTGGACCGCCGACAATGACCTCTGCGGCGCCTTGGCGGAGCATAAAGCCGAGCGCCAAGAACAAGCGAAATCACGCTTCCGCGAAGGCGACCGCGTACGCATCATCGGCGGCCTCTTCGCGGGTCGCATCGGACGAGTCGAAAAACGGCACGAAAAAGGCGGCGTCAGCCTAGGCATCGGCCCCATCACCATCCAGCTAAAAGATGATGAAATCTCACCACTTTAGCTGTCGCAAAAATGGGTTTCGCGCGGATGACATGCCCGGTTTACATGTGAATACAAGCTAACGCGCAAGCCAAGAATCAAGCCCGAAAAAAAGTACTGCCACAAACCCTTGCCCAACCATAAAACGAAACCTAAAGACCGATATAGCCAATCACATGTCCGGAAAGTCCGTTATGACCGAAAAAGAGCTGTTAACCGTTCGCGAATACGCTGAACAAGCCCGAGTCACAGAACGCACCATTCGCCGCTGGATAACGGAAGGTCGCCTACAAGCCTTACGCCAAGGAAAAAAGTACCTCATCCCGCGCTCCGAAAGCGCTCAAGCCAAACTCGGTGCCCACACACGTCCAAGCCTAGCCGGCGCGGCCAAGCCGGTCGCTGAAGGCGCATTACGATACCTGCTCTTCTGGGTCGCCGATGCCTGGGTTGACGGGGGCTCGGCACAACAGGCATTTTTTGATGAAGATGAACAAGGCGCTCGACGCTACTTTGCTAACCTAGTCAACGAGATCGACCAAGACGCAGGACAGCATGTCGACAGTGAACTCGCCCTTCGCTTACGTTTTATCGCTCGCGACCTGCTCAACAGCCTCGGTGATACGCCCGAAAAAGCTGAGGAGGCTCAGCCTGGGCGCCAACTCGCACCAACCCTGCAACCCAGCCCGGCCACGCAGCCGCTAAAGCGAACCGCCGCCGAAACCATGCCCCTGAGCGGAGTTGAATAATGTACCGCATCCGCTGCGCCAAAGCCGCTGATCTTGATGGTATTTTTGAGTTGGCCAAGCATCTCAATACAATCAACCTACCAGCAGACCGGCAACGTCTTGCGCAGATGCTCGACCAGAGCAGCCAACAACTGGCCGGAAGTGAAAAACCCGACCAGGCGATTATCTTCGTCCTCGAAGATGACAAAGATGGCGTGCTCGGGTCAGCGACCGTCATCGCCCGTCATGGCTCACCGCAGGCGCCACATTGTTATTTCGATGTCATCGACGAACAGCGTTATTCGCCACGTTTAGACCAAGTTTTTCATCACCAAGTGCTGCGTCTCGGCACCAGTTTTCTTCCGCGCACCGAAATCGGTGGGCTCGTGCTCCACCCTAGCCTACGCGGTCAAGGGCTCGGGCGACTGCTGAGCATATGTCGCTTTCAATTCATCGCTGCACATCGCTCTCGGTTTTGCGATAACCTGCTGGCAGAACTGTTACCGCCGCTCGACGAACAGGGAAACTCGCCGCTCTGGAAAGCTCTAGGCCAACGCTTTACCGGCCTGACTTACCGCGAGGCTGACCACCTAAGCGGCCAAGAAAAAGAGTTCATCGAAGACCTCTTTCCGCGGGGAGATCTGCAGGTCAGCCTGTTCAGTCCTGAGACCCAAGCGGTCATTGGGCAGGTTGGCGAACAGACCAAGGGCGCTTTACGCCTGCTTCTTGAACAAGGATTTTTCTACACCAAACGCATCGACCCCTTCGATGGCGGGCCGCATTACCGAGCGCGAACAAACGAGGTCTTAGCGCTGCGCAACACGCGCTCCTTAAGAGCTCATATCGGTAAAGGCGAGGTCCCGGTCATCGTCGGGCGAGCAGACAACGAAGCGGCGGAGTACCGAGCGCTACGCTGCTCGGTGAGCATCCACGGCATGCAAGCCCACCTCCCCGAAGAGGCGCTTCGACGACTCGATCTTAATGTTGGAGACGAGTTGTTGGTGACGCCTTTGTAAGAACGGATGCTGTGAGCCGTTAATTATACCCGCCGACCCTTGCCGTGAGTCAGGACGATGCACATATTGCCGTCACAAGGGGTTAGTCTATGCAACAAGGTAGCTGGATCGATGGACGCTGGATCTGTGAAGGCCCGTCTCGCCTGGAAGTCATCAGTCCAAACGACGACCAGGTGGTGTTTTCGACACCAATTCGGGTGGAACATGCCGAACTGGCCATCGAAGCTGCTCGCCGCGCAGCGCCGGCCTGGGCGGCTCTTAGCCAAAACCAGCGCGCTCAGGCTTTAAAGCGCATTGAAACAGAGCTCGCAGCGCGCCAAGAAATAATCGCTGAAGCGATCTGCCGGGAGGTGGGCAAGCCCTTGTGGGAAGCGCGCGGCGAAGCCAAAGGTTTAGCAGCTCGCGTTGGCTTAACTTGCGGCCCCATCGCCGCCGACGTCGCCGACTGGAAACTGCCGAATGGTGCTGGTGGTGGGCATTACCTGCCGCTCGGAGTGGTCGCAGTTCTCGGGCCCTTTAACTTCCCAGCGCATCTCGCCAACGGACAAATTCTTCCGGCTTTATTGCTTGGCAACACCGTCATTCTTAAGCCCAGCGAGAAAGCAGCGGGCGTTGCCGCTTTGTACGCCGAAGCCCTAGCTGCTGCCAACTTGCCTGCCGGCGTTTTTAACATGGTCCAAGGCGATCATCGCGCCGGACAGATTCTCAGCGAAGACCCGCGCGTCGACGGCGTCCTTTTTACCGGCTCAACGCGCGTCGGAAAAATGATCTTAGCGGCCAATCACCAACAAGCTCACAAAATGGTGAGCCTGGAGATGGGCGGTAAAAATGCGAGCCTAGTCTGCCAAGATGCGGACCTAAACAACGCCGCGGCGGAAATACTCAATGCCTCAATGATGACATGCGGTCAGCGCTGCACGGCCACGAGTCAGGTCTACGTTCACCAGTCGCGCATCGACGAACTCGCCGCTTTGTTACGCAAAGCCGTACCCAAACTACCGGTTGGGGATCCATTTAGCGACAAGACCTTCATGGGGCCTATTATCGATCAAAGCGCAAAGTCCCGCCTGCTCGGCCTACAAGACTTGGCTCAAGATGCCGGCGTTGAGACCCTATGTGCCAGCCGCAGCATCGACGGGCCGGGAGCGTATCTCACCCCGGCGTTACGCCTTGGAAGCTGGCGGGATCATGCCTACTTTAAAAACGAACACTTCGGTCCGGACCTGGTGCTCATCCCGGTCTCTAACGACAATGAGGGGATGCGCCACATCAACGATCTCGAATATGGTCTGGCCTCATCCGTCTTTTGCGCTGAGCAAAGTCTCTTCAACGACTTGGCAGCACGCTTGCGCTGTGGTCTTGTCAATTGGAACCGCGGCACCGCTGGGGCTACCGGCATGCTGCCCTTCGGCGGCTGGCGCAACTCGGGCAACCACCGACCTGGCGCTTTGTTTGCCGGGCGCCTGGTGAGTGCTGTGCAAGCGCGCTTGCATGGCGGCGGATCCGTGTCAGCATTCGTTGAGGAGGCTCTAAGGCCATGACCGAATATCGAAAACTTGGCCTGTTGCCCTTGCGCAACGATGTCTTTTTCCCCGGCGCTGTTCTGCAGTTGACCGTCGGCCGTCCAGCATCAGTGGCGCTGATCAACGCAGTACAAGAAGGCGAGGTCGAACTCGGCGTTTTATCGCAGCGCGACGCCGCGGTGGAAACCCCGAAGCGGGAGGATCTTTTCGATGTAGGGACTTGCGCCTCGATCATCTCCGTAATGCAGACCGACAACGACCGCTTTCAGGTGATGGTCAAAGGGTTAGCGAGGTTTGAGCTTAAAGAACTCGACGACACAGGCGAGTTCTTGCGCGCCGATGTACTCGAATTAACATCGCTCGACCCCGAAGATGATAGCTTGACCGAACTCACGGCGACGGTCCGTAAAAAGAGTTTGGATTATGTGACGCTACGACGAGACCTGCCCGATCGAGCGCGCACCGTGCTCGAAGGTATTCGCAGTTCCGGTCGACTGGCCGATGTTATCGCCGCTCACCTAGAGATGGAGCTTGAGCCGCGCCAACAGGTCCTGGCCACAGCCGATGTCGAAGAGCGTTTACAACTGGTTCTACGCCTGCTCGAAGAACAATGCGAAGAGCTTAAAGTGAGCTCGCGCATCCAACAAAACCTTGATGACGAACGCGGTCGCCATCAGCGCGAACAGTATCTTCGTCATAAGATTCGCGCCATTCGCGAAGAGCTTGGCGATGAAGACCCAGACGAGAGTTTTGCCGACGCGCTCGAAGTGCGTCTCGTTGACGGCGAATTTCCAAAAGAGATCGCCGCCGTCGTCAAACGCGAGCTCTCGAGGCTACGAGCCATCCCAGGCCAGAGCGCTGAATTCACGGTGGTTCGTTCCTACCTCGAATGGCTAGCAGCTCTACCCTTCAACGAAACGACCAAAGACGAGATCGATCTTGATGCGGCAGCCGAGGCTCTAGACGCCGACCATCACGGGCTGGAGCGTCCAAAAGAACGGCTGCTCGAATTTCTTGCGGTGCATAAACTTAAAGAAAATATGCGCGGGCCTATCCTGTGTTTGGTGGGCCCTCCGGGCGTCGGTAAAAGTTCGCTAGCCCGCGCCATGGCCGAGGCCATCGGTCGCAAGATGGTCCGCATTTCCCTCGGCGGCGTTCGTGATGAAGCCGAAGTTCGCGGTCATCGACGCACCTATGTTGGCGCGCTTCCGGGGCGCATCATCAAAGCCCTGCGCCAGGCTGGCAGTATGAACCCGCTGATCGTTCTCGACGAAATCGACAAGCTCGGCTCCGACCACCGCGGCGATCCCTGTGCGGCGCTGCTCGAAGTGCTTGACCCTGAGCAAAACCACGCCTTCGTCGATCATTACCTCGATGTCGCTGTCGATCTGAGCCAGGTTATGTTCGTCGCTACGGCCAACACCCTTTCTTCTGTCCCAGCGGCGCTCAAAGACCGGCTCGAAATCATCGAGGTCAGCTCGTACACTTCGTTTGAAAAGCAGGCCATCGCGCTCAAGCACCTTCTGCCGCGGCAAATTGGCGCACATGGCCTAGACGACAGTGACATCACCATCAGTACAGAGGCGATTAGCGCGGTCATCGAGCGCTACACCCGCGAGGCAGGCGTGCGTCAACTCGAACGCGAGTTAGGTGCATTGTGTCGCAAAGCGGCGGTTAAAAAAGTGCGTCAATCAGGTGAGCTCCTGGTTGATGATATCGATCTCATCGAACTGCTTGGCTCACGCAAATTTCTACCTGAGATGGCCGGCCAAAACTCCATGCCCGGTGTCTCGATCGGGCTCGCTTGGACCTCGGTGGGCGGTGAGATTCTGTACGTCGAGACCACCGCCATGCCCGGCAAGGGCAAGCTCAGCTTAACGGGCAGTCTCGGCGATGTCATGAAGGAGAGCGCTGAAACAGCAGTCACCTACATGCGGGCTCACGCTCAAGCTCTAGGGATTCATCATCCGGAGAGGCATGCGCTGCTAGAAAAAACCGACCTGCACATCCACTTCCCTGCTGGAGCCGTTCCGAAAGATGGTCCTTCGGCAGGAGTTGCACTGCTTTGCGCCATCGTCTCGTTATTACGTGGTGTCCCGCTGCGCAACGGCTTGGCAATGACTGGCGAGATCAGCCTACGGGGTAGAGTTCTTCCGGTGGGCGGCATCAAAGAAAAGCTTCTGGCAGCCCATCGCGCCGGCATCACCACGGTTCTCATTCCAAAGCTCAACGAAAAAGACCTTCGGGATGTGCCGGATTCGGTGCTCGATGAACTTAAGATTATTGGCGTCGAAAGCATGAACGAAGTCGTCGATTTGGCCTTCGACGATGATATCATGCCCGGCGCCTTACAGTCGAACTCGCGACGTAGCGAAAGTGTTCAAATCGACCAATGAGGTTGCTCATCCAGCGCGTCCTCGAGGCGCGAGTTGAAGTGGATAGCATAACGGTTGGTGCCATAAAAAAGGGACTCCTCGTCTTTGTCTGTGCCATGGACGAAGAACAGGTAGACCTAGAATCCTGGGCGAAACGAATTTGTGCGCTGCGCCTCTTTAATGACGCCTCGGGGCGTATGAATCACAATCTTAGCCAGGCATCCGGGGAACTCCTTTTGGTCCCCCAATTCACGCTTAGCGCCGATATGAAAAAGGGGCTCCGACCAAGCTTTAGTCGTGCCAGCTCCCCCACCCTGGCGAAGAACCAAATCGAGGCGCTGGCCAAGGCATGCGAAGATCAAGGCGCCAGAGTCAGCAGCGGACGCTTTGGCGCAGATATGAAAGTCCACCTCATCAATGACGGCCCCGTCACGCTGTTTATCGATAAAAATTAAAAGTTTTCAACTCCCCAGACAGGCCTGACGGGCCTGGGTTTAGCGAGTTTTCAACAGAGCTTCAGTGTTCCACGTGGAACATCGCGCTTGTCGTCCCACTTGGCCGCATGCATGAGCGCCCCATGCCCAACGTCATCCCATTGACACTTGACCCCAAGCAGCGCCAACCGCTCAAGAATTTGGCGGTCTTACTTTTAAAATGGAACGTCGCCCATAACCTCGTTAGTCGGAAAATGAACCTCGAACAGATCATTGATCTGCTTTGGGAGTCATCCGCTTTTTTACCCTTCCTCCCCCATGGAGCGCATGTTGTCGACCTCGGGAGCGGAGCGGGCATTCCCGCTCTACCGCTCGCCGTGTTGCGCCCCGACCTTAAAATTACGGCGCTCGAACCCAGAGAAAAGCGCTGTGTTTGGCTGCGTTTTGCTGCGACGCGCCTCAATTTAGACGTCGCTGTAGCCCAGATGAGATGGGCGCCCGAATGGGACCATTACGACCTTGTGGTTAGCCGCGCCGTATTCCCCCCAAAGGAGTTCTGCACGCGAGTCGGAGCGCTAGCTCCTTACAGCCTTCAGATGACCGGCGAGAAACCACAGGGTGAAACGCGCCAAGCCTATTCCATCCTGCGTGGGCAAACCGACGCTGGCCTCATTCTTGCGGGAAAAGGAGTCAGCTTCAACGCCGGGGATGCCTCTTCATGATCTTGACCGTAGCGAACCAAAAAGGCGGCGTCGGCAAAACGACCACTGCGGTTAATCTTGCCGCATCGCTAGCCGTCGCTGAACGAAAAGTACTGCTCGTTGATTTCGACCCCCAAGGAAATGCCTCGTCAGCCTTTGGGCTCAATCGCCAATTCGGTGAGCCACAGATTTACCACGCTCTCATGGGTGAACTCTCAATCAAAGATACCATCGTCGAGAGCATGCTCCCCAACCTTGATATCCTCCCCGCTGGACAAGACCTTATTGGCGCTGAGATGGAGCTGGTTCACGCCCCAAGCCGCCATGACCGCTTACGCAGTCTCCTCGGTGTCCTGCGCGACGACTACCAGTTCATCATTATTGATTCCCCTCCAAGCCTGGGGTTACTGACGCTAAACGCTCTTGTTGCAGCCGATGAAATACTCGTACCTCTGCAGGCTGAGTTCTACGCGATGGAAGGTCTAAGCCACCTTCTAAATACCCTCGATCAAGTGCGCAGTACCTTCCATGCCCCCTGCAAACTTAGTGGTATCCTGCTCACGCTCGTTGACAGGCGCACCCGCTTGGCCGAACAAGTTTGTGCCGACATCCGCAGCTATTTTGGGGATTCAGTTTTCACCACCGAGATCCCACGCAACGTTCGCCTTGCCGAAGCCCCCAGCCACGCTAAACCCGTCTTGCTCTACGCCATCAAAAGCCGCGGCGCTCAAGCTTACCTCGAACTGGCATCAGAATTTATTGAAAGGAGCGCAAGCGATGACCTCGTCACCCTTGGGCAAGGGCTTCAGCGCCCTCATGGGCAAACCCTCAGCCGCTAAGCACAGCACGCTTGCCGCTCCCACACAACACAGCGAGAAAAGCGGTACTTTCGCCGAACTGGATCTACAATCCATCGAAGCCGACCCGCAACAGCCTCGCCGTAATTTTCCAACCGAAGAGATTAACAGCCTGGCAGACTCGCTGCAGACCCACGGTTTACTCGAACCCGTCGTCGTGAGCCAACTCGGGCCGGGGCGTTATCAACTGATCGCCGGCGAACGCCGCTTCCGTGCCGCTAAGCAACTCGGCTGGACGCAACTCCCGGCGATGATCCGCTCGGCTAAAGCGCAGAGTAATTTAATCTTGGCGCTGGTCGAGAATCTACAGCGCGAAGACCTCAGCGCGCTGGACGAAGCTCATGCCTACAACCGCTTGCGCGAAACTCACGGGCTGACCCAAGAGCGCATCGCTAAATTAGTCGGTAAACGGCGCGCCACCATCGCCAACGCGCTGCGGCTTCTCGGCCTAGACCCTGTCACTCGCGAGGCTTTGGAAAATGGCATGATCGACAAAGGCCATGCCCGAGCACTTCTCGCCATCAACGATGAGCAACTGCAGCACCTCGCCCTAAGTCGCTGCATTAAAGAGGGCTGGAGTGTTCGAGCGACCGAGCGCTTTGCAAAAAACAACGAAAAGACATCGTCAGACGCCACACAAAGCCCCTCAGTTCCAAAAGTGACGAAAGAGGAGAACTGGTCGGCGCTTAGCAGCGCAATCGGCCTAGAGATCAATCTGACGGGGCGAAAAATTACCCTAAGCGCGAGCAATCGCGCAGAAGCCGAACTTTTTCTTGATCGATTAACACGAATGGTGCGCCATGCTTCGGCCACCACTTCGAAAGGATAACCATGACTCAAATTACTCACACCCTCCTCGGTCCCGATGCCAGCTTTGAAGGCAAACTTGAATTCGAAGGCGATGTTCGCATCGACGGTCGTTTTCGCGGCGAGATCGTCAGTTCAGACCGTCTAATTATTGGCGAAGGCGCTGTGGTTTACGGCAATCTCCAAGTCGGTACCTTAGTGCTCAACGGTAGCCTTGAGGGCCAAGTTCACGTAAGAGAGAGTGCTGAACTTCAAGCGGGGCGCCTGGTCGGCGAACTCTACACTGCCTCGCTCCAAGTGGCCAAAGGCGTTATCCTCGATGGCGTTGTGCATATGATCAACACCGAGACCAAAGAACAGCCAAAGCATTCGTTGGTCGGTGACAGCGAATATTAGTCTGATCAGCGCAAATTCAAACCGAGCGAGCCCAGCATCTTTTGAGTCGATTCTTGTCTTGGGTCGACCAACAGTGAATTCTCGCGGCGCATCAGGACTTTGCCGACATGCCCACGAAACGCCTCAAGGTCGCGCCGGTAAGCATAACGAACCTCGGCGCGCTCGCCGCGTAGGCTAGAATAATGCAAGGCCAGACTGGCGCCAGCGAGCAGCAGTTCGGCAGCAGCGTTTTCACCTTTTTCCAAGGGCAAAACAACGTGGCTACCCGGTCCATCTCGCAGATGAAACCAGAGGTCCCGGCCGCGCGCTTTTTTAAAGGTTAGGCGATGGTTTGCCGCAGCGTTTCGACCAACAAGAAGGTGATGACCGTCGCTTAAGTCGATTCTTTTAATTCCCTTTTCGCTGGTGATCGGGTCGCCTTT
>JAPKCE010000351.1 GCA_028823075.1 Myxococcota bacterium | reverse complement strand
GTTTCGGGCGATAGAGCGAGGCCCATCACGGTCGGGTTGCCTTCCCGGTCACATTCGAAATCCAGCGCCAAACAACGTTCGTTCCAGGCATCGAGTAGGCGCCAACGATGGCGCGCCGGAACAGCCTGCCAACGTTCTTTATCGCTAAGCCCTTCGTCGGCCAGCAGCGCTTGACGCAGGCGTATAACCTGCTCCCGACCAATTACCCCATCGAGGGACTGAGTTTCGCCAAAAAATTCGAGGAATTGGTGTTGGTCGCGCACACCGCTTTTCCAAAGGGCATTTTCACCCCGATCACCCACTCCGCGCACCCACGCGAAGCTGCTCTTCCAAAGGTCGACTTCTGGACGCTTAAGTTCGCCGATAAGCCGCTCACGAAGCGAGTCATCCATGGGCGGCATGGGTAAATCTACCAGTTCATCGGCGCTAAACCAGCCGACCTTCTGGCCCTCAAGCCCTTTCGGCTCATCATCAGAGACGACTTGGAAAATACGCATACTTAGGCGAACTTCAGGGCGGCGCTCTGTGACTTCTGCCCATTCAGGACCTACTCGTAAGCTGACCCCGAGTTCCTCTGCTGCCTCACGCGCTAAAGCCATCTTGGCGCGTTCGCCAAGTTCTTGCTTGCCGCCAGGGAACTCCCACAAGCCTGCATGCTGCTTACCCTCGGGGCGCTGCGCCAAAAACACCTTGCCGTGGCGGCGCCAAAGAGCGGCGACTACACGCAGCGCGGGCAGGGCCTTTCCAGGACCGCTCATCGTCCGGTAATGTCTTCGGGAAGACCGGTTAAATCATCGAGTAAGCTGGCGCTTCCATGCTGCTCTGGGCGCTCCAAGAAACGCAGCACGGCGAGCAGCCGAGCAGGGTCGATGGGGCGCTTGACGAATGCTTTGGCGCCCATCTCCAGGGCGCTACTCGCATCGCCCGGTTCAGCACCTAAAATCACCGCCGTCGGCACATCGGCGGCGACGGTTTCAAGCAGCGTCCAACCCATGAGATCAGGGAGGTTCAAATCGATCAGGGCGGCGCGATGCATGGAGCCTGGCTTGAGCTCGGAGGGGCGATAGGCTTCGACGCTTTGGTAACCATTGTCGGTCAAAACTTGGCGCAACCATGCGGTGAGCCAAGGGCCCGAGCCCATCACCAAAACCGGCGACATCATTGAACGGCGTCCGGAAGGCCTTTCGCCACCAAATAGAGCATTCCACCGTTGCTGTAGACCAGCGCCAAACGGCTGCGCACCTCTGGAGTTGCACTAAAGCCGGTACCGGTATCGAGGATTTGTAGCGCTTGCCCGTCGCTGGCGCGCAGAAGGGTCATCGGGCCGTCATCCCGACCGAACCAAAGACGGCCTTGGCGCACCACAGGCTGAGTCGGAACACCGCCCTCAAAACTGTATTTCCAAAGCGTTTTTCCTTTGTCGCTAGTCAGCGCAGCGACCCGACCCCGAGCCGCTATGTAAACCCGTTGCTTGTCGACCGCGATACGATGCACGCCCTTTAGCATCGGGCGCTTCCAAATGAGCCGTCCATCGGCGAGGCGCAAGGCAAACACACCGGCATTGAAGGCAGCGGTGTAAATGACGCCATCGAGAACCACGGGCCCAGCGTCGACATCGGCAAAGTCTTCCGCAGTGTTGCCCAGTTTACGCTCCCAAACGACATCGCATTCACCATCGGTCGGATCGTCATTATAAGCCGTAAGATGCCCTGACGAGCTGCCCACGAGCACCACGCGCTTTGCGTTACTGCGCGCTGCTGCGGGCAACAGCACGGGCGTGGGAGAGGTGTGCCCAAAAATAGTCACTGCGTTTGGGCGCCCGCCGTCTTCGTAACGGTCACAAGTCCACAGCTCGGAGCCGTCGCGCAGATCGAGCACCACCAACTGGTCGAGACCGGTTTGCAGATAGACCCGCTGACGAGAGACCACCGGCGGCGCCACAGGCTCGGTACCGATCGGCACAGCCCAGACCGGGGTGCCATCCTTCAGTTGCAGAGCGTGTAAAAATCCGTCGTCGGCCGTAACCAGAACGGCCGGGCCGTAAACCACCGGCTTGCCGCTCACGCGACCGGGCATTTTATGGCGCCAACGGACGGCGCCGCTGCTCAATTCAATGGCCAGCAGCTCCCCGGCATCGGAACCGACGAGGGCAATACCAGCCTTGGGAACGATGGTGGGGCTACTAAGCTGCTCTTTACTGCTGGTAGCCGACTGCACGCGAGCGCTCCACTGAACGCCCCAACGCTGAGCGTTCACCGGCGCCGGAGTAGGAACAGCGCCGAGCAAAGCGAGCAACAGCCAGGAGAGGCTCATGTTCAGCTACCCTTTTTACCCAGTATATTAAGGCCTTCATCAGCACGGAAACGCTCTGAACTCAGCTTGAGCTGATCGTCGGTGGTGATGGTTTCGAGTAGCGCTATGGCCTCGGCAGCCATGCTGGCCCGACGGTACATAGACGCAGATTCGATGAACAGGTCAACGGCGTGGTCGCGCGCTATTTTGAGGCGCACGTCGAGATCTTCGGAGGGTGCAGCGAGAGCTGTGGCGGCGAGGCGCTTAACCTCTTCGTGGTAGCCCTTTGCCAAGGCGCCAAGTTGAGCAGCGCCGTCGCCGGCTTTACCTTGAGCCTCGAGCGCGTGAGCGGCCATCTCTAATGCGCGCCGACGAAAGACGCTGTCTTTCGTCTCGCCAGCGAGAAAGGTTGCGACATGCTTGGCTGCAGCCTCGCCATCGCCTTTCTGCAGAGCAGTGCCTGCCAACCCAAGGGCGGCAAAATGGGCAGCACCACTGTTTGGACCGCTGCTAATCACTTCGCTAAAGGCGATCTGCATCGCGTCGAGGCGTTCCTCGCCCGATTCGAACTTCGGTACGGCCAGCGGGTCGCCCGCCTGCTCATTGGCCTGGCTGTCCGGGGCAGAGCCCTCTTTCACCACGCGGCCCGAAGCTGCCATCGTTCCCTTGCGGAACATATCGGTGAGCTCGCCGTCTTGCAACGCGCTGCGGGTATCTTGAGTGGCGTAAACGCCGCCGCCGATAAGCACCGTCGCAATAGCGATTAAGATCAGGTTCTTGTTCCGCTTGAAATTGCTCTCAAGGTCGCGAGCAAGGGCCTGTTCTCGTGCCAGGCTCGATTCTAGAGCCAACGCTTCGGCAGCTGCTTTGCCGCGCTGTTGATTTTTATGACTCGCGGTATCGCGCTCTAATTTTCCCATAGACATTGGATCTATTCTCCCGTCACCTTCACCTACCCTAAAGGGTAACCGGGCGATCGAGCCCGCTGAGTATGGAGAGCGCCCCGCC
>JAPKCE010000350.1 GCA_028823075.1 Myxococcota bacterium | reverse complement strand
GCAATCTCGATGAAGAAGGCCAACGACTCGAAAGTGAGTTAAGCAGCCTTAGAACCCGTAGCGAGGAGCAGCGGCAACAACTCGACGAAGCAGACATACTGACCAGCGACGTCGAGACTTTGCGCAGCGACCGCAGCGCGCTTAGCAGCGAAGTCGAACGGCTCCTGCCTTTCGAGGAACAACACCTTGGACTCATCGACGGGCGGCGCGAGCAAGACGAATTGCTGGCACTTGTCGAAGAGCGACTAGCGCGCAGCGATAAGCTCAACACGGAGCTTCAACGGAAGCTGGAGATATCGGAGCAAGAGACCGACCAAGCGCGGCAAGATGGCGAAGCCCAAGTGCGCGCTGCCCTCAGCGAGCAACAGACACGACTAGCCGAAGCTGAGCAGCGAATTTCCAAATCGCAAAAGCGTTCTGAGGTGCTCCTTGATGAATTGACTGTTGCCCTAGCCAAACAAGGGGACATGCAAGATCGTCAAAGCGAAATGACCGACAAATCAGATCTATTGGCTGCCCGTGGCGAAGCGCAAAGAGCGGAGATCAAGCATGACGAACTGCAGGCAAAAAGTAGGGATACAGCTCAGGCCCTCGCCCAAGTTCAATTAACGTTGTCGAACCTCGAGGCCGAATTTGAGCGATCTAACGACCGATGGGCCGCCAAACGCGTAACCTTGGAAGAACATCATGATGAAGATCTAAAAATGCGTCTTGCGCAAGCGGGTGACATCTCCCAAGCGCAGATCGCTAAGCTCGAAAGTGAGTTAGCTAAACAGAGGTCGCGCGCCGCGGCCATCGAGGCGCAAGAAGAACATATCGTTGAACTCATCGAAGAGCAGCGCCGGGCTGCGGATCAAGCATGGAGCTTGGCGGTTGCTGAGCGTAACGCCCGCTTTGTATCCCTGGTCGATCGCTTTGGTCGGGTGGTACAAACGATTGCAGAGAAAGAAGGTCATTCATGAGCCAGCAAACCGACGCCGCCCTCGACCGCCTCCTTGAGATGGCGGTTGAAGCAGGTGCATCAGACGTTCATCTCAAGGCAGGGAGTTCGCCAAAGGTACGCCTTCGCGGCAGCCTAGCACCCTTTGGAAGCAAGTCCGCCCTCAGTGCTGAGTTGCTTAAGAACTGGGCGTTGACCATGCTCGGCAAAGAGCGCTTCCTTAAGTTTGAGCAGGACTTGGAAATCGACTTTGCCTACCAGGTCCCGGGCGTGGCGCGCTTTCGTGTCAACGCCCACCATCAGCGCGGCGCCGTGGGCATGGTGATGCGCGTCGTGCCTTCGGTCGTGCGTTCGGTGGTCGAGTTGCAACTGCCAGAGGTACTGCATGAGATCTGCAGCGAAAAGCGCGGCTTAGTGCTCGTCACCGGCGCGACGGGCAGCGGAAAATCGACCACCCTTGCGGCGATGATCGATCATATCAATGCCAGCGAACCGCTTAATATTGTGACCATCGAAGACCCTGTTGAGTTTGCCTTTCGAGACAAACGCGCCAGCATCATCCAGCGCGAGGTCGGCCAAGATACCGAAAGTTTTAATCGCGCCCTACGCTCGGCCTTGCGCCAGGACCCTGACGTGATTTTAATCGGTGAAATGCGCGATATGGAGACCGTAGAAATTGCCATGACAGCAGCTGAGACGGGCCATTTGGTGCTCTCGACGCTGCACACAAATGGCGCCCATGAAACGATCAACCGAGTCATCGGCGTGTTCCCTCCCTATCAACAAGAATCTGCACGTCGCCAATTGGCGCAGATCCTCAGGGCGGTCGTGAGCCAAAGGTTGGTGCCAACGAAAGATGGTAAGGGGCGCATTGCGGCCTGCGAGATTATGCGTGCCAGCTTACGCATCAAAGAGTTAATTCAAGACCCAGAGCGTACGCATGAGATCCCTGAGTCGCTGGAACAAACTCAAGTTACCCTACGCACGCAGACCTTTGATCAGGCGCTCCTCGAGTTGTTGAAATCGGATAAAATTACCTACGACACGGCTCTAGGTTACGCTAACTCTCCCGATGACTTAGCCTTGCGCATTAGCGGCGTTAGCGGTGCAGCCGATGGTGAATTTGATGCGAAAACAGGTGAAAAACCAGCCAAACCTAACGTTTCCGAGCACCTAGAGGAAGATGGTATTGAGCGTTTCGGGGAGTAGTAAGACGCCCTTAGCGAATGCCAAAGCGGGACGTAATTATTGTATACGTCTGCTCGCTCGCCGCGAATACAGCGCGGCGAAATTACGGGAGAAACTGCTGGCGCGGGACCTGCCTAAGGCCGAAGCAGAAGAGATCTTAAGCGCCCTGGTGGCGCAAGGAATCCAAAGCGATTTACGCTGTGCCGAGGCGATTCAGCGCGGCGGTGCGAGCAAAGGCTGGAGCAAGCGCCGCTTGCAACTCAAAATGCGCAGTCAGGGAATCGACTTACAGACCCTGCCCGGCTTCGAACTGCTTGAGGAAAACGCCGAGACCGAACGCTGTAAACTTCTGTTTGAGCGCTGGCTTTCTCGGACCGATGGCGGGCCAGAGGCAAGGCGCAAGGTGCTCGCCCGCTTGTCACGTCGCGGCTTTCCCATCGGGCACCTTTTCTAAGTTGCCGGCTTTTTGCCGCGAGCCTTGGACCAGCGTAAGCTCGCATCATGGCATTAATCGCATTTACAAAAGCAGTCCGCTCCATCGCTTCGGTACGCCGGGTCGCGTCGGTATTAGGCAAGTATGGCTTCGGTCCAACCTTACGGCGTTTAGGCGTTCAACGCAGCGACAGTGTCGCCGAAGAATTCCGTGATGCGCCCATGCCCGTGCGGCTTAGAGCGGCACTAGAAGAACTCGGGCCGACCTATATAAAACTCGGTCAAACGCTGAGCATGCGACCAGATCTTATCGCTCCCGAATTCATCACCGAGTTCAAAAAACTTCAGGACAACGTGCGCCCCATATCCGAAGCGGAAGTTCGTGAGGTGATTACGAACACCTTTAGCGCAACGCCCGAAGAGCTTTACGAAACCTTTGAAATCGAGCCTTTAGCAGCTGCATCGATAGGCCAGGTTCACAGGGCAACTTTGCTCGATAGCGAGGGCAATGTGTTGCAAGTGGTCGTTAAGGTGCGGCGTCCCGGTATTCGCCGGATCGTCGATGAAGACCTGCGCGCCCTATCGTTACTCGCCGAGGCCTTGGTCAAATACATCCCCGAGACGCGCGCCTTTAATCCTGTCGGTTTGGTCGAAGAGTTCTTTCGCTCCATCACACGAGAACTCGACTTTCGAGAAGAGGCTTCAAGTCTTAAAGAGGTAGCCTCCTTATTCGCCGACGAGGA
>JAPKCE010000014.1 GCA_028823075.1 Myxococcota bacterium | reverse complement strand
TTCTCCATCACCGGCTCACCGTGATAGGCCTGCACGATGCTCTGGCCGAAGGCCTCCCACCCGTAAACGCCGATGGCATAACCCGCGACGCCGCCAAGCACCGAACCGGCGGTACAGATGGCCGCAAAGCGAAAGGCTTTGGTGGGCGCTGCAACCGCCAAGGCGATGAGTAAAACATCGGGTGGGATCGGGAAAAAACTTGATTCGGCAAAGGCTAAAACGAAAAGAGCAGGGGCACCGTAGGGCGTCTCAGCCCAGCCAAGAACCCAATCATAGAGGCGGCGGATCCAGCCGAAGGGGCCACCGTAATTCGTTGTATCGCTCATCGTTACACTCCTGGCGCCGGGGCTATACGCGCGGGCGCCTCGCCATCTAAGCGCATCTGACCGAGCTTGGCCAAGGCTTTATACGCCGTTAAGTCCTGTTCAATCGGCATGACGGTAATCAAGCCCTCATCATGGGCATGGGTATCAGCGCAGGGCCGTCCATCGTGAGCGATCTCAGTACCGCCGATCCAGAAATAATCCCCACCCCGAGGGTCGCGCCGACGAACCACCCGATTTCCGCCGTAGGTACGCTTGCCCTGGCTACAGATGGCGTAGCGCCCATCGGCAGCCGCGGGCACATTACAGTTGAGCATTACCCCGGTCGGGAGACCATTATCGATGACCCATTGAACCATCTTACGCGCAAAAGTCGCGGCCATATCAAAGCTGTGCCCGCGCCCAGCGACCAAACTAAAAGCAAGGGCTGGGATGCCCTTTAGCATCGCTTCATGAGCCGCGGCGACGGTGCCACTGTAATGGGCGTCAGTCCCTAAATTACTGCCGTGATTAATACCGGAAACGACAAGGTCCGGCAGTTGGTCTTTCATAAAGTGGTGCAGGGCTAAATAGACGCAATCTGTCGGCGTCCCGTCGACTGAGAACCAACGTTCTTTGCCTTCGAAAGGCTCCGCTCTCAGCGCTCTATTTAAGGTGATCGCATGGCTAACGCCACTCATTTCCGAGGAGGGTGCCACCACCCAAACTTCACCAAAGGGCTCAACGGCGGCGACTAAAGCGCGCAGGCCTTCACTTTGAATTCCGTCATCGTTACTCACTAAAATACGCACGACTTTTCTCCTTACGCCGACCCGTCGATACCCCACAGCTAAAAAACAGAGAAGGCAGACCGAAGTCTACCTTCATTGGTCGGAGTGAGAGGATTCGAACCTCCGGCCCCTTGACCCCCAGTCAAGTGCGCTAACCAGGCTGCGCTACACTCCGAGCGGGCGCTCCTTATGGGGTGATGAGGCGAGCCGGCAAGCTATTTTTATGCTATCCTACCCGCACCTCAAAATTGCAGGCCTTTCCGTCAGGTTTCCGATGCGCAAAGCTTGCAATTTACGTTATAGGGGTCCGCCTTGTTGCTCCGAAAGGAATTCTCGATGCTCAATTCTTCGACTCGAAACCCCATACGCTTTGCCACGCTTAGCCTTCTCGCCCTGAGCGCTTTCGCTCAGAGTTGCGCCTGCGACGAAGTTTATATCAACCGAGTACAACGTAACTTGCAGGTCAGCTTAGACCCCGACGAGGTTCAAGAAACCCTCATCTGCAAAGACGATGAAGGCAACGAGTTTGCTGCGCGCGAATGCAGCGTCGACTTTGGTGAAATCGGTATTAATTACCAAAGCCTTCGCACCATTCACTTGGCCAACATCGGCACGCCGAATATTGAGGTCTACCGCGCTGAGGTCACCGGCGACTCGCCGCTCTTCGACCAGATCGAACTGCTCGGCGATAGCGTTGACGCCACGGAGAACCCCGTTGTTCTGCAAAATGGGCAAGCCACGGCGGTGCGCGTCCTGGTCGATCCGCAAGTCGAATGGGAAGCCGGCGACTGGATCGGTAACCTGCATATCTACACCAACGCTGAAAACACCGACGTCGCTTTGCTCGACGAAGATTGCCTCGCTGCTAACGTCCCGGCTCCCTGCGCTCGAACCGAAATCGCTCTAAGCGCTTGGCCCCGAGATTTGGGTAACGTCGAGATCGTCGTCGTCGCCGAGGTGGGCAGCGATATCTTTGAGACTGGTATTTGCAACTTTGGCGCCGTGGGCATCCCCGACGAACAAAGCGGCGCCGAGGGTGGCGAAGGACGCTGCAAACTGCGCGTCCGCAACAACGGCGATCGCGATGCTATGGTGACCAGCTTAGCCCTAGTCATCCCGCAGGATGAGCGCTCTGAATGTGGCAGCAGTTGTAGTTTCGGCACCTATTGCACCGCCGCCAGTTCATGCACTGAGGGACCCTTCTCCTCGTTCTGGGAGGCCAACAACAGTGGCTACAGTCTAGGTGACGAATGCGACAGCGACAGCCCCTGCGCCCTGGGCGAATTCTGCGCTTTCGATGCCGACTCTGCCACGTCCTATTGCTCGGGCGAAGCACCGGCTAGCGCACAGCCTATCTTCCGCTTGCAGCGTGAGGTCGATGTCAGCGAGGCAAACCCACTGGTCATTGAATCCGGGCGCGAGGTAGTGGTGACGATCCTCTTCAAGCCGGGCAGCTTGGCAAAATACGCCGGCGCCATCCGCTTTAAAGGCAATCTGCCAACACCGGGCGGCGTGCTTCATCGACCCATGGTCGGCATCGGCCATAACGCCCCTGTCGCGCGTCCCGAAGTTAAGACCATCGACGGCAGCGCCAACTTCAGGCGCAACGACGATGGCGACCCCCAAGCTGCTCCGCTATCCACCGTCACCATCACCGGTGAAAACTCAACCGGCTTAGGCGGCGCACGCATCACCGATTACGAATGGAGCCTGGACGAGCGCTATGGCGCCAGCATCCCTGAAGGTAGCGGCGTTCGCTTGCGTAGCGACAGCAACATGGAGACCGACTTAATCTACGGAACCAACACCCCCGGGCTGGACTCCGCCGGCGTTTACAACGTTGCTCTACGCGTCAAAGATGAGCGCGGAGTTTGGTCGAGTTGGGCCGTGCTCGCCATCGACTCCAAACCGGATTCTGCAATCCACGTCGAGCTAACTTGGGATCATCCGACCGCCGATGTCGATTTGCACCTGCTGCGCGCTGGCGAACCGACCAACTACGGCAGCGATCAAGATTGTTACTACCTCAATTGCAACACGGCGCGTAACAGCGGACGCCCGCGTTTGAGCTGGGGGCCAGATGGCGAGGCCGACGACCCGCGCCTCGACCTTGATGACGTCAACGGCTTTGGGCCGGAAAACATCAACATCGTAGAGCCGGAAGTACCCCAAGATTATCTGATCGGTGTGTACTATTACCGCGCCGACGGCGGCGGCGCCCAGCGCGCCACCGTCGCCACCATCCGCGTGTACATTGGCGGTCGCCTTGAATACGAGGAATCTGCTTTACTCGAAGACACGCAAGCCTGGTGGGAGCCGGCGATCATTATGTGGGGCGAGGCTAACCCCATCTTGGCACGCCGTCGCTTGGAGCCGCGGCCGCCGAACTGATCACCAGCTTAATTCTCGATGCTTTCCATGGGGGAAGTCACGCCTATGTGACCTCCCTCGTGGCTCGTTTTTTGCCCGGAGAAACTCGGGTCGAGACTTTGCCTTCGCATCTTTTCAAATGGCGAATGGGCGTTGCGGCGCTCCATTTTGCCGAAACGATCGAGCGTGAGGGCCTTCAGCCCGATCTACTGATCACCACCGACATGATGGATTTAAGCCGGCTAAAAGGGCTCTGTCCGCGAGCCTTGGCGGCGAGCACATGCGTACTTATCATGCACGAGAACCAGCTCAGTTACCCGACGCGGAAAGCAGATCGCGACGAGCTTCATCTCGGCCTAACCAATCTGTATTCAGCCTGGTGCGCCGATCTGATTTGGTGGAATTCACAGCATCATTACGACCTCTTTATCGAGCGAGCTCGCACTTTGGTTAAGCTGTTTCCCAAGCGCGTGCCAAAGGATTTAATTGAGCGTATTCAAGTTCGTAGTCATGTTTTTGGCTTGCCTATGAATCTGCAAGAACTCGCTAGCTATCGTCCCGCGCCAGCGAGACCGCGCCCTCAGGGCCCCCTGCGCCTGGCGTGGAACCACCGCATGTCCTTTGATAAGAACCCAGAGCGTGTTTTCGAGCGTTTGCTGCGCGCCGCAAAGAGCGGACTCGATTTCGAACTCCATCTGTTTGGCCCGCGCCACGAAGCGCCGCCGGCGGCGCTGGCAGAGCTCGGCCTGCGCGCCATCGACCACGGGTTTTTAGAGCGTTCGGACTATTTACGACAGTTGGCAGCTTGCGATGTCATTCTCGCCGACCCCGACCAGGAACATTTTGGGCTGAGCGTCGCCGAAGGGGTGCAACTTGGCTTATGGCCCCTACTGCCCAAGCGACTGTGTTACCCGGAGTTCGTGCCGAAAGAACTTTGGGCAGACTGCCTGTTTCGTGACGAAACAGGATTTGATCGATTGCTGGCAAAATGCGCCGACGAGCCGCAGCGACGAGTACAAGGATTTTACACGGATTTCGAAGCTTCACTGGTTATCGATCGGTTGCTCAGCGTGATCGGCAGTGAATCGAAGTAGTTTTGGTTGCTCGCGCAGCCACGGCGGGTAACGTTGCGCCACCCCTCGGAGAATCCTCATGTTGCGTTGTCTTATGCTCGGCCTCTGCTTTTCCCTAATCGCCTGCGGCGGAGGTGACGGGGATATCTCTTACGAAGATGCGGGGTTTGTCGATCGCTCACGGGATTCCGGGCCCTGTCCGAACGTCAGTTTTAGTCGTGCCGAAGACGGGCGCTGCATCTGCAACAACGATGGCGCCTGTGATCAGGGTAAAGTCTGCCAGGGCGGGCAATGCCTCGACGGCTGTCGCCACAGCGGTCATTGCTTAGAAAGCGAGCGCTGCGATACGCCGGCGCAGGCTGAGTTTGGACGCTGCGTCGACGCCTGTCCCGATGGTAACTGCCCAGACCGCTGTCAGCGCGACTCGGAATGTGACGATGGCCAGCATTGCGAAGGTGGGTTTTGCGCAGCGAATTGCACGAGTCACGCGGTTTGCCCGGACGGACAAGCCTGCGTTTCCTCTGGGCGCTGCTCTGAGGGGTGTCGATCACCGGCGGATTGCGGCGGGCGCGCGACTTGCGATGATGGCCTGTGTAACTGCGAGCCCGCACGCGCCTTTACAGTAGTCGAGGTCGAAGATCAGACCGTCAACGCCGGGCTACAATCGGGTGACAGCTTGAACATCGTCATCCACGTTCCCAACGTCGATTCCGCGCTCCCAGTCGCCCTGGTCATCCAAACTCAAAACGTCAGTCGCATGGGCTACGCGGGAGCTGTTTACAGCGATATGAGTGATGACGGCCGAGGTTTCCGCGAGCTTCAAAACGGTGGCTACTTTGCCATCGTGACCTTCACCGGTATCGACTCTTCGGTCACCTTTACAGCGGTTGCAGGCTCGGCTGCAGCCCCGGTGCGCGTTTTTAGTCGGCTGGTTATGCCCGGGCAACAAGGGCAATACTGCGCCGCTGAAGTCACCAACAGCCGGGGCCTAGCGAGCCTACCGGTCAACGGCGCCGACAACGATTTAGCGAATTGCGCCGACATGCATGGCGCTCATATTGTACAGATGATGAGCGCCCAGGCGCCCATCGCCGCCGATCAGTTTGGCTCGGCAGAGCGCGATGATTTGAGTTGGGCCGGACAAGACACCCCGCGTCTCGGCCCCTTACTTCATCATTGCATCGATCTGCTCGGCTCGGGGTCCTTGCCACTCAGCTCGGATTGGCGAGGCGAGGCGCCGGTGGCGGTCCAAGGACAGTTGCTCTTTGAAAGCTTCGACATGGCGCAAACCGAAGTTTGCCAAAATGCCGGTGACTGCACTCGACCCGGAGCCCAGACCTGCATCGACGGGCAATGTCGCGAACGGCTTCAGATCGCCATGGCGGGCAATGACACGCGCCCCTTACGCGACCGCGAGCATCGCAACACCGAAGTCGGCTTTACAGGTCCTGAGTCCTGTTTGGACCGTTGTAGCATCGAGCCCGTGCCGCGAGACAGCGCAGCTTGGGCGGCCGGTGATTTGAGCTTGAGCGGCTTTCTGCGCTGGGGCCAGCGAACCGACCTGCGCATGAGCGTACTCATCACCGGCGAGAGCGTCAGCAACAGCGCCCTCTTTGTGCAAACGCGCGAGATGCCCGAATGGTGGCTCAGTAAGACTTGTCGCTGCGGGCACACTTCGGGGCGGCTGAGTTGCGGAGCGCCGAGTGACCAAGGCTTGGACGCCGCCGCGAGGATCTGTTCGCAGCCCTAGCGCTCACAGAGGAAGCGGCGCGTGCGGGTGCAGATGCTGTTGTTCCAGCGACCACTGTTTGAAGCGTTCCACATCTCGACACAGAACTCGCTGTTCGCGTTGTCGGGCTGCTGGAAAGCCCAGTTGGTATAAGCTGAATTGCGAGCGACCCAAGTCCATTGGTTGTTCTCGTGACGGTACAGACCAATCCACGTGTCATGATCCCCGGTCGTCGCCCAAAGCAGATCGTGGTCGGCTTCGCTCATGACGCTCGCCAAGTGCCCGCCCCAAGCTAGGCAGCCAGCTTCTGCGTCTAGGTAATTGAGGCGAAAATCACAAAAGATGCTCAAGGGCTGGCGATTATTGACAAAGCTACAGTTATTCGGAGCCTCCAAAATTTCGCATTGGCTCGTGCAGCCGTCGAGATCATCGACATTACCATCGTCACAGTCTTCCACGCCACGACGAACCTGAGCGTCGCCGCAGACTGCGATGCGACAATTCTCTAAACAGGCATCGCCCTGATCGGCGTTGCCATCGTCGCATTCTTCAAACCCGGCGCGTAGCTGAGCGTCGCCGCATCTAGCGGTTCGGCAATCGATCAAGCAGGCATCGGTGTTGCTGGCGTTACCGTCGTCGCATTCTTCAAAGCCGAGGCGTAGCTGACCATCGCCGCAACTCGCTGTTTGGCAACTGTTCAGGCAGGTATCGCCGTTACTCTCGTTGCCATCGTCACATTGCTCGACTCCGGCCTGCAATTGAGTATCGCCGCAACGGGCAGCGCGACAATTGTTTAAACAAGCGTCGCTCTGATCGTCGTTGCCATCATCACATTCTTCAAAACCGAGTTGGACATAGCCATCGCCGCAGCGCGCCTCTTGGCAATTCTCAAGGCAAGAGTCGCTGTCATCTTGGTTACCGTCGTCACAGGCCTCGACGCCCACTTGAACTGCGCCGTCGCCGCAGAAAGCGACATGGCAATTGACGCAATCGTCGCCCTCGTCGCTGTTACCATCATCGCAGGCCTCGCCGTTGTCGTCGTCAGGGCCGAGGTCTTGGCGACGGATTCCATCACCGCAGCGCGCCAAAGAGCAGTCGACTAAACAACTGTCCTTCTGGCTGGTGTTCGCATCGTCGCATTGTTCATATTCGGCATGACCAGGCTGACGGTCGCTGCGCCGGATTCCATCACCGCAGCGCGCACGTTCGCACGTGTTGGTGCAACCGTCGGAGTCTCTGGTGTTGTAATCATCACAAGCTTCAAAGGCGGGGTCGCCCTCGGGCACATCGTTGCGCACGACGCCATCGCCGCAGCTCGCGGGGCGGCAGTCGTTGCGGCATGAATCATTATTTTCGGTATTGCCATCGTCGCAAAGCTCGCCCTGACTAAGCTCGCCATCGCCGCAATTAACCAGCACGCAGTCTACTGTGCAAAGCGAGCTTCCCGCGGCGCCATCATCACAGGCCTCGCCGGGCTCAAGGCGTTCGTTACCGCATTCGGCCTGAGCACAAAGCCCAAAGTCACATCGCCCACCCTCGCCGCAATCGGAATCTTCGGAACAGCGTGAAACCCCGCCATATTCAGCGCTCGGCATGCAGGCAGAAAGTGCCAAAGCCCCGCTTAAAACTAGTGTGACGGCTCTCATTTGCCGAGCAGGCTAAAACCGGCGACACCGGCGCCGGTGAGCGCCAAACCGGCACCCCAAAGCAGGCGAGCGCGCAACTCAGCGCTGGCGAGTTGATCGACATCGTTCGCACTGGCGGTGGTCGGTTCGTAGTTCTCCTGTGCGGAGCGCATGACGAGGTAACTGCTCCCAAAGGCGGCGACCCCACCCATGCCGACGAGCACCGAGCCCCAGCGCGCTAGCTCACCTTTAGCGGTGGGTTTATCGCTTGGGCTCGCGGCCAAACCTGCCGGAAGCTGCGTTTTTATAGGCTTTCCGCTCCATAGCGAGCTCACCAAAACCGGCAAGGACTTGAACAGTTCGGCTTCGCTCGACTTACCCCGTAATTCGCGACGCCAACGGGCTTCGACCGCCAAGTCCATATAATCGAGACTCAGACGAAAGCCGTCTTGCTCAAGGGTTAGGCGCGGAGTGACAATGGCATTGACGCTCAACAAAGCACCCAATTCGATCAAGCACGACGGGCTGGAACAATCGTTCAAACGCTGCTGGTCTGCGAGCGATAATTGGGCGCCGATCAGAGCCGGGGCGACAAGTTCGGAGAAATTGCCTGCCCCCTTGAGCGCTGCGGCCAAACGAGCGCTCAAACGCTGCGCCAGTCCGGTTTCAATGCGCGGCCCGGTCGCCAAGTCGAGCAAGGCTAAACGCCGGCTGGCTGGGGCTTGCTCGGGCACGCGTTCGGCCTTGATATGAACCTCATTTACAGGAGCGCTTAAAGGTTTGAGTTCTGGCAGGCCGACCAAGGCTGGTTGCTGCGCCCAAACTGTGGGCGAGACCATCAGGCTAAAAATAATGGCGATACGCAAAAGCTGCCTCCGTGGGCGACATAGCAAAGCATGCCCTCCCTGGCGAGGCAGGAAGGTGAAATTTACCATCGAAGTTACGCGGTGCCTGCGCTGCTCGCCTTGGCCGAGCCCGATTCCCAAAGCTCTTCGTCGGTTTCGCAAAAGTAGTCGCGCAAACCCGCCATTTCACTGTGTCGTACGGCCATCTGGCTGTTGGTTTCGTCACGGGCCCGCAAGGCCTTAGCAGTTATGGTGACGGCTTTTCCGTTACGGCGTTTGGTGCTCATAATGACTCCATGCCGGGGTACTGCCCCTACTCCTAAAGCGACGCAAGATGGATCACTATTTAGGTTGCCGATCTCTTCGGAGCGCATCTTTTTTGGCGTTATAGCTTCACCCCGACAGCCGCAGCGATCTCCTCGGCGGCGAGATGCGCCAGGCCGTAGATGCTCTGCGACGGGTTAACGCCGAGAGATGTCGGAAAAAGCGAGCCGTCGACAACATACAGGTTATCCATACCGCGCAACGCGAAATGCTCGTCGACCACCCCACGATGACCCATGGCGCAGCCGCCCATCTGATGAGCCGAGAAGATGGTATGAGCGAAAGCACCATACTCAAGCCCATCGAGCCTTTTAAGGTCTGCCTTGTTTCGCAGAATCATCTGTTCGGGATGCAGCGACGCTACCCATTCGGCGCCCGCCGCCAAGCTCAACTCGGCGAGGCGTTTATGGCTGAGTTTCATGGCCGCCGCCAAGCCCCGAGAGACAGGGTAATCGAGTTTGGGCAGACCACCAGAGCGCAAAGAAACGCTGCCACCTTCATCCTCAAAACCGTCGACATGCAAGGCGATCAGCGCGCCCATATGCGCTAGGTCGGCGAGCAAGTCGGCTATCTCCAGCCCGCTTGCGGGCAACACACTGGCCGCCAGCATCGGATGCACCGGTGCACTTTCGATAAACATGCCGTAGCCGCCCGGCTGCGGTTTGATAAACTGATGTGATGCGACGCTTTGAGGCGGGCCATAAAAAGCGTGGACCGGCTCTGCATAGCGCCCGATCATGGCGACCACCGGATGCAAAAAGGTACGCTTTCCGACCTTGCCGCCAGGGTTGATCTGCGAGCGCAGCAGCAAGGCTGGGCCGTTGAGAGCACCGGCGCTGACCACCACCAACTCGGCCTCAACTCGGATCATTTGCCCCTTGGGTTCAGCATCACCTACGGCCTGAGCGCGGGCCACCACAGCGCTCACCCGTGCTCCCTCTTTTTCCAGCCGCAACACCGGACATTCCGCGATCAGGGTCATACCCGCCTTGAGCGCCGCCGGGATGGTCGTCAGATGCATCGCCTGTTTGGCGTCAACCGGACAGCCCATGCCGCAATAACCGCTGCTCACACAGCCGGCGACGTTGCGCCGGGTCGGCTCAACCTGCCACCCGAGCTTGCGAGCCCCTGTGAAGAGTTTGCGATTGTTGGCGTTCGATAAGCTCTCCGGCCAAGGCGCGATGCTAAGCAGCTTTTCGATGGCCTCAAAATGCGGCTCAAGGCGCTTACTCGTTAGATTCTTGACGCCGTGGACTTCGGACCAATGGCGTAAAACCGGCTCAGGCGTTCGATAGCAACTGGTCCAGTTAACCGTGGTGCCACCGCCAACGCTGCGCCCCTGCATGATGGTAATGGCGCCGTCGCCACTCACCCTAGCGCCACGATCCTGATAGAGCAGCGGGTAGGCTTCGTCTTCGCGCAGGGTGAAATCTTCGCTGCTCACAAGGGGACCGGCCTCGAGCATGACCGTGTCGATGCCAGCTTCGGCCAAACGCATCGCCAACACGGCGCCCCCCGCCCCAGAGCCGATAATACAGACCTTTGTTTTTAGGCTTAAAGGAGCGTCCAGCTCACTGGCTTTGATGATCTCACCCACCGCTAGCGCCTCCCAAGGCCGGAGGGCCGGGATACCCCATATGAGCCCAAGTTTCCGGCTGTGACCAATAACAACTGTGAACCAAGCCGAGCAAAGATTTGATCGCGGCGCGACGAAGGTTGATCGAGCTGACCTGCCACGCCTTGATCACCTCAGAACGCCGTTTCGCGCTCAAGCTAGAAAAGGGGCGGAAATTACCATCGAAAATCGCCCCGGCTATCGGGTTTTCGAGCAAACTGAGGATGAGTCCAAGCTCGCCCTGCAAATCCGTGTCGAGCGAAGCGATAAGACGGTCCATTTTGCGCGCTGTTTTTAATGCCACCGCCGAGGCTAGTTTCTCAGAGCCTGGATTGATCACCGCAACCGCTGCAACAAGCGTCGCCCACTGGCGCGGGCTGAGGGATTTCAGGCCGCCCTCAGGTGCGTCGGTTGGACGTCCTTTTTGCAAGGTTAGGCCCAAGCCGCCGAGCCCTAAAGCACAACCACCAAGAAGACCGTATTTCACAAATAGCCGTCTATTTAACATGGCGCCCCGGGGTAACCAACCCACAGCACAACGCGTCGGCCGGCGTGCATAAAGCTAAGTTTTTGTTGCAGGTTGCCGTGGGGTTTCCCCTTCGTTTCGGGCAGTAAAACTGCCAAACGCCAGGCTGCCAAAGGACCGTGAAAACGTGCCAGTAACCGGCGTACCACATCGCCACCTTGAGCATGGTCATAAGGAGGGTGGGCGGTCACCAAACCAGTCTTTGGAAGTTGAGTTAAATCCATGTCCTCGAGCGCGACGCGATGCAGGCTGATCCTTTCGAGCAAACCGGCCGCTTGCGCCGAATCACGGCAACTGTTGTAGGCTGCGAAGGCCTGATCGCTGGCCAGTAAAAGACCAACGACAGGCCTCTTTTGCTGCGCCAGCGGGGCATGTTCTGCCCAGCCAGGCCAGCGGGAAAAATGCCACGGTGCGAAACGGCTGCTCGGGCGCGCCATCAAGGCAGCTTCTATGACGAAGGCGCCAGCGCCGCAGCAAGGGTCGTAAAGCGGTTCTCCAACCTGCCATTCGGCGGCCCGTAAGCAAGCAACAGCAAAGTTTTCATCCAGCGGCGCTTCGCAGGGGGCCAAGCGATAGCCGCGCTGATGCATATCGGCGCCGCTACAATCGAGCTCCAGGCCTAGCCAGCCAGCCGCTAAGCGCAATTTTAACAAGCTACCGCCGTCGCCTTCAGGCGCCTCGCTGTCGATCTGGTTTTGGAGCGCCGACAGATCTGCGAAAGAGCCTCCTGCGACGACCAAAGAAAGGGCATCGCCCGGCCAGCGGTAGCGCGCCCAATCAATGGCCGCGGCTTGAGCCAAACATTGTTCAGCGCTGCTTGCCTCGACGAGGATCATCCACACCCGACTCGCCAGGCGGCTGCGATGCAATTCGGCCAAACTCGATTCGGGCGCCGTAACCAGCACCGAACCGGGGCGTTGCTCGGCCTGGCGAAAGCCTAATTCTGCGAGTTCTTCGGCCAGCAAGATTTCTAAACCGTGAGCGCAAGTTAGACGAAAGCGCCGATTCAAGCCTCGATCCCGCAATCGTTCGGACAGTCATCATCGTCGTCGTCGTTGCCATCGTCGCAAGTCTCATCAACGCGGTTATGAACGCCATCGCCGCAACGCGCTCGGTCGCAGTTATTAAGACAGCGGTCGCGATTGTTGGCGTTGCCGTCGTCGCATTGCTCGACGCCCCGTTGGCGAAAAATATCTCCGCAAACCGCGTCGCGACACAAGATCGTACAGGCGTCACCGGCATCGTCGTTGCCATCATCGCATTCTTCGATCCCAGCACGCACAATACCGTCGCCACAGCGCGCTTCTTGGCAAGAGTCACTGCAAGCATCCTCGGCGACCACGTTGCCATCATCGCATTCTTCAACCCCGGCCTGCACGAGACCATCACCGCAAACAGCAGTTCGGCAAGTGCTTAGACAAGCATCCGTATCGATGTCGTTGCCATCGTCGCATTGCTCACCCGCGGCGAGCACGCCATCGCCACAGCCCGGGCGCTTGCAATTGGTACGACAAGCAGTGCCGGGTTCATCACCATTGGCCTCGCCATCGTCGCATTCTTCAAAACCGCGGTGCAGCAAGCCATCGCCACAGCGAGCCAACTGACAATTGTTTAAACAAGCGTCACTTTCCTCAGTATTCGCGTCGTCACAGGCCTCGCCTTCATCGACGATAGCGTCGCCGCAGCGCGGCAATTGACAGCGCTCGGAACACCCGTCGCCAGGGTTTAAATTGCCGTCATCGCAGCTTTCGTCAGCATCGATGATGGCGTCGCCACAAGTGGACTCTGACGCTCTTGGTCGCAGCGTGATGGCGGCGGGTAAATTGCCGTCATCACCTCCCCAACAGAGGGGCAAACCGGACTCGCTAAGCACACAGCTGCGGCCACCGCCAGCGAACAAGCCCGCCGAACCATCCAGTGCGTCGAGCCGCAAGGGGCTGAGCGCACAAGCGGCTTCGCGGCCGTCGGGAGGCAGGCATAAGGCGCCATCATTGGTACCGACTCCGAGCTGCCCTAACGCGTTATGTCCAAAACAGTGCACCGCGCCGTCATTGCCCAGGGAACAGCTATGATCACCGGCCAAAGCAATGGAATTAAGATCGGCCAAACCGAGCACCGGGCGCGGACTCATGAAACAATGACCTCGGCTCGACAAACCTTCGCCGCAGCGCCTGGCGCCGTCCATACCTCCCAGCCCGAGCTGCCCATAACCGTTATGCCCCCAACACAGCATGCTGCCATCGTCTTTTAAGGCGCAGCTATGGGCTCGACCAAGTGCTAAGCCGCTTACTTGGCCTAAACTTTGAACCTTCACCGGACGCCAACTGTTGAACAAACGGCCATGACCAAGTTGCCCTAAATCACCGCGCCCCCAGCACCAAACAGAACCTTCGAGATCCCGCGCACAGTTATGAAAACTACCGACAGCGAGAAGATCCACGGGGGGAAGATGGCGAACCTCCACTGCATCGGCTCGCTCGGATGCACCACTCGAATCACCGACCTGGTCAAAGCCGTTGGCGCCCCAACAGAGCACGCGCTGATCGGCCAGCCGAGCACAGCTATGTGCCACCCCGAGCCCAAGTTCGATGACTTCGGTCGCCCGGGGTAAAGGCGCCGGATGGGTACGGCAGCGGTCACGCTCGCGCGAACCACAAAGCAAGCCTTCCGGACCTTCGCCAATTTGACCGCGCGTCGCCAGACCCCAACAGTGCACGGACCCACTTTCTAACAATGCACAGGCATGCGCACCGCCGGCTACAACCAAGCGCACCTGAGGCAGGTCAAGGGGCATGAGAACATCAGCGAAGTCCGCTGTTTCCAAACTCCCGTCACCCACGCTGCCGAAGCTGTTATCACCCCAGCAAAACACCCGGGAGCCCTGTGAGAGCCCGCAAGTGAAAGGGTGCTGCTCGTCCAAGCCCAGCGCTAACTGCTGAAAACTCAAAGTCTCATTTTTACATTCTGGGGAGCAGCCGTCTTCGGCTTGTAGGTTACCGTCGTCGCAGTCTTCATCGACTTGGCGCTGGCCATTGCCGCAGACCGGTGCCTGAGGAGGGGGCGGACCGGCGTCGGGCAGCGCAACCTCCTCGGACGGGCAGGCAGCGAGGAGAGCTAGTAAAGCGAACCTAATTGGCGACACATCTACCCTGCTGACAACTCTGTGTATTGGGGCAAGGATGCCCATCGTAGCATTCAGGACGGATGCAGCGCTCCGCGACGCAGAGCAGGTCGGCTGGGCATGAACTGCTGGCGCCGGCATCAACACCTGCCGCAGGACCGGAGTCGGCAACTGGAGCAGGGCCGGAATCCGCAGCCGGCGCGGGACCAGTGTCTGCAAAAGGAGTAGCCCCGGAATCCCCGGCCGGCAGCCCCACATCAGCAGAAGGTGGAAGCGGGATTCGCGAACTTTGAGAACAGGTCGGGCGCTCGACGCAGACGGTCTCGAGGCAGACCAAACTCGGCTCGCAGCCGGCGTGGCCTGTGCAAGAGGTCAAGCAGGCGCTCTCGCGACAGACCTGCCCATTTGGACATTGCCCATCGTTGCTGCAACCTGCCTCAACATCGACACAGACGCCGTCGCCGCAGATCTGACCGTCTTGGCAGTCAGAATCTTGCTGACAATCCCACGATTGCCCGCTGTCGACGGCAGTACCGGCGTCGTACACACCGCCAATACCCGAGCCCGAGTCGAGCTGCGGAGCACTGTCCTTCGGATAGCACTTCTGATCGGCACAGATGTAGTCGGCGAAGTCGCTGCCCAGTTTTTCTATGCTGCAGTCAGCGTTTTCATCACAAGGCGGATGTTTCGTTGTAAAATTCGCAGGGCAAGCTGCGAGCAGCAGACCAAGCGCAAAGGAAAAATATGAAAACAAGCGCATGAAGCCTCCATGCCGGGCATCCTGCCAGGCGCGGGGCTAGGCCGGCAAGTAGCTTTGCGCCAAGAAACAAAGCGCCACATAGGCAACAAAATATTTTGCGCCCTAT
>JAPKCE010000349.1 GCA_028823075.1 Myxococcota bacterium | reverse complement strand
ATCAATGCCGATGCGATGCTTCACGGTCACCGGCAAGTCGCAAGCCGAACGCATAGCGACGACACCCGCTGCCACTACCGAGGGCCGAGCCATCAAACAGGCCCCAAAGCTGCCCTTTTGCACGCGGTCCGACGGACAGCCGACGTTGAGGTTAATCTCGGCGTAACCGTAGCTTTGCGCGATCTCGGCGCAGCGCGCCAAATCGTCGGCATTGTCGCCGCCAACCTGCAACGCAACTGGGCCCTCGAACTCACTAAACTCGAGTATCCGCCGCGGGTCGCCGCGTAGAATAGCTCCCGTGGTGAGCATCTCGGTGTAAAGCAGGGTCTGCTTGGTCAGACAGCGAAAGAAGGCACGGAAGTGGCGATGACTACGATCGACCATCGGCGCTATGCTTAAGGGGGGGGTGGGTGGGTAGATCATGGTCTAGCACCCCTGCCGAAAACCCAAGCGTGATGAAACGAAAAAGACGCCCTCGAAAGGACGTCATTTAAGTGGAGCGGGATATGAGATTCGAACTCACGACATTCTCGTTGGCAACGAGACACTCTACCACTGAGTTAATCCCGCTCAAAGGCTTCAACGGGCGCCTGTATGAAGAAAGCGCCGCAGAACCGCAAGCCATTTTTTAGCTATTCGATGTATTCCGATTCGTGGCGTTCCGCCTCTTCTTTGGCGGCGATAGACAGCGTCGTCACCGGGCGGAACTTGAGGCGCTCGTAACCGATGGGGTCTCCGGTTAATTCACAAAGGTCGTATTCGCCTTGCTCAATGCGCGAAAGAGCATGATCGACCTTGCGCAACAAGCGGCGGTCACGCTCTCGAAAGCGCGCAGTAAGAGCCAGCGCACCGTCTTCATTACTTTGGTCTACATCATCGCCAACCGAGCGTTCACCACCAGCCTTCGCCTCTTCGAGGTCGGCCTTACCCGAAGCGAGCAGGCGCTCGCGCTCGTCGGTGAGAAGTTCGCGAAGTTCATCTATCTGGGAGTCGGTAAGACGACTTGCCATGAGCGATTCCTTTCCTATTACGAGGGCTAACATAGACACAAGCCGCGGTGCTGCAAAGCCCTGCCATTGTTTTTTGGGCTGGCGCCTCTCGCACAAGTTTACATAGCTTGCCAAGCGCTTCTGTCAGAGCTCTGTTCTCGACTGCTAAAACCCACCACGGCCAAAGCCGCCGGTGCCCTTGGACCAGATCTGATACCATGCCTTCCGTTGGGACTTACGACGACTAGCAAAGGTGGTCATATCGGCGCGTATACCGAGACCCAAGAAACCATGGCTGCTCGTGTATTTACCGTTGTTCTGCACACTTAGCGTATCGCTCTCAGCTTCGGCCAGGCTATGGCTTGGGTTGCGCAATGGGAGGCTACCCGAGGTCAACTCAGTCGCCTCGGAGAAGAGATGATAATAGCCCAGATCAATAGCGTATCCTCGGTCGGTAAAACTCAGGCCAGCACCCACGCCATAACGTGGCCCCCCAAACATCGCCGCATCGGGTTGAGTGGTTGGTGCATATTCCATGGAGCCGCCGAGCCTCAACGCTAAACCGTTGGGCACCAACCAGATATCGCTGCCGAGATGGAAGGACATGGCACTGTCCAAAACCCGCCCGTCACCCATATCCCCCAACTCGACGCCCTCTTCCGATTCCTCTGCTGGAGTCGGAAACCATGCCAGACCGGTGGCGCTGGGGCTGGCTCGCATTTGCGAATCGGCGCTCCAACTCTCCATGCGCCATTCAAACTCCAAGTCCCAACTGCTGAATTGATAGCGCATGCCAGCACGAACCTGCAGCGGGCTGCCGTCGGTAAGGGTGGCCTGAGTTCCACTAACCGTCTCGGAAACTCCGCGACGTGCAAAGATCGGTGAGGTCGAATCATCCTCATCGCGCGGCTCGAGACCGAGCACATCAATGTTGCCATCCTCGGAAACCCCTGTGCCACCGAGCGCCACTGAAAGGCCAAGTTCAAGGCCAGCAAAGAGACGCGCCCAGAGGCCGAACGAGGCGGTGGGCACAAAGGCGTTGTCACCAAAACCGATAGGCACAGTGCCGGTGATATCGACCAGATGATCCTTGTTTGGGTTTTCGAAGTAATTGCCGTCGGAGGCTGGCGAGGTGTTGATCATCAAGCGGCGCACACGACGCAGACGTTCCCAATGCAAGCCAAAGCCCAACGCGAATCGGCGGCTAAAAGCCCCGGCGAGACCAAAACTCAACTGTTCCCGCTCGTCGGCCGAGCGAATGAGGCGATAACGCTGCGGGTCATTTGCCTCAAAGCGATGGTTTTCAACCGGCAACTGAGCGTAACCCAGACCCATGCGAAAGCCGCCCGTACCAAAACCGTAAACCATGCCAGCGCGCAGCAAACGCTCGGAATAAGCGCTCTTCGCCAGGCCGGAACTACCGGTATAATTGGCCATCTGCTGATTGAATACGGTCTGGTCTTCGAGGCTCTGGACATGAGGTGCGCCGCGATCGAACTCGCTGTTCTCGTTAAGGCTAGTCCAACCCAGCGCAAAGCTCAGGTTATCGGCCATACCGAGCAAAGCCGGGTTAACCTGTAACGCGTTGACACTGCGCTCTGAGGCGACCGAAGCGCCGGCACGAGAGCGGTCGCGCACGCTGTCGCCCGGCAAAAATCGCCCCGCAGCCTGCAACGGTAAAGCACTTAACAAGACGATCAGAAAAAGACGCATTAATTAACACCCAAGGCGTAGCGTAAGCCGAGCCCAAACCGCTGATGACTCACTTTGTAATTGCCGTTACCAGCCACGGTCTCAAGACCGACTCGGCCGGCTTCTATCTCGCCCGCGTGCATGATGTTCGCGGTGCGCATGTTGCTGTTGGTGACATCGATATCGGCATCGAGCAGGCGTAAGAAGTAAGCATCCACATGCAAACCTTTAATAAGTTCAAGACCACAACCGACCGTCAAACCAAGCTTTTCCCAATCCAAGGCTCCAGGGTCGATCTCAGCCAAAGGTGTCGCCGACGATTCCCATTGGGCGCCGAAGCGCATCTGCACCGCGCGCCCGTCAGTTAGAATTTTGGCCCAAGCCTGTGGCAGGTTCCAGCGCGTGCCGAAGCGAGCCCCGTAAGTATCCACCCAGCGTCTGGGGAAAACAATATTTTCCAACTTAATCTCCTGGCCGACGGCGGTGAAAGCGACGTTGTCCGGAACAAAGGTCAAATCCCCCATTGAGCCCCAGCTTTCGTAAAACCCGTCGATGCTAATCTCGACGCTTGAGCCCACCTTTTGCGATAAGCCGAAGCGCATCATATCCGGAAAGCGCATCACCAAAGCGCCACCATCGTTGCTCGACAC
>JAPKCE010000013.1 GCA_028823075.1 Myxococcota bacterium | reverse complement strand
GCGGGTTCTGCTTTGACGTGGCGTAGAAGGTCACTGCCTAGCTGCGGGTTAGGGCAGCCTTGGCGTTTGATGGCGCGCTGCCTGGCGGTACTGATCAGGCCGCGCATATCGCTGCTGCTCGGCCCATTATCAGTTGTTTCGAGCACCAGGCCGGCGGCGGGTCTGTCCATACGCACTTGCAGGTCGATGCGATCGAGCATGGGACCGCTTAGCCTGGCTTGGTAGCGAGACACCGCTGAGGGGCTGCAGACGCAGCCTCGCGTTTCGCTATCGAGAAAGCCGCAAGGGCAAGGATTAGCCGCAGCCAAAACCATAACCCGGGCAGGAAAAGTGATGCGACAGCCGGCGCGGGTGATGGTCAAACAGCCTTCTTCGAGGGGCTGGCGAAGACTCTCCAGCGCTCGGCGAGGAAATTCTGGGAGCTCATCCAGAAAGAGAATCCCTCCATGGGCGATGGTGATCTCGCCCGGGCCCAAGGGTTGGCCGCCACCGATTAGCCCGGCGGTGCTGACGCTATGATGTGGCGAGCGAAACGGCCGCTCGACGGCGCCGAGTTGAAACTCACCTTGAAGCACCGAGCGCACCCGGAGAACTTCTAAAAGTTCGTCGCCTTCAAGCTCGGGAAGAAGGCCCGGAAGACAGCGTGCTAAAAGCGTTTTCCCCGTTCCCGGAGGCCCGGTGAGCAAAAGGTTGTGAGCGCCTGCTAGCGCTACCGTTGCCGCTCTTTTGGCTAGGGGCTGGCCGCGTAACTCGCGCCAGTCGGGCGACTGTTTGCGGCGCCCCTCGATGCTCGGCCTTGGCGGCATGCTCGGAATTATACCCGCTTCCAACCAATTAAAAGCCTCTTTGATATCGCTCGCCGGAATGACTGTCATGCCCGGAACCAGGTCCGCTTCATGTGCGTTACCCGTGGGTACGACGGCGAAGCGCAAGCCACGAGCCCGCGCCGCTTCGATAATCGGCAAAACGCCGCGCACGGCGCGCAGGCTACCATCTAAAGAGAGTTCGCCGAGAAACACCGCGTCGCGCAGTCGCTCGGCGTCCATGGTCTGATCTTCGGCCAGGCAAGCTACCGCTAAGGCTAGGTCTAAGGCGCTGCCCTCTTTGCGCAGTTCAGCGGGTGCCAAATTGAGCACAATACGTTTGCGCGGCCATTGCAGACCGCTGGAGCGCACCGCTTGTTCAACGCGTGTGCGAGCCTCTTTAATGGCGCTGCCCGCGAGGCCCACCAGATCAAAGTACGGAATCCCCGGACGCAGGTTGGACTCCACCTGGACGAGCTGCCCTTGGACTCCGATAACGACACCGGTATGAACCACAACGGTCATGGCGTTTCTCCCAACTAACGATGGGTAACGCAGGCTTTGTGCCATCTATAAAAAAGCGAAACTTCAATCTGTTATGGCTATGCAGTGTTGCGCTGGCCGTCTCGCGCTACGCTTTAACTGCGCGCAGCGCGCAAGGGGCACTAAAAACGAGTTTCAGCCCCGTCCGGAGAGGTCTTGAATATCGATCAAGCCAACAAGCTTGCCCTTAGAGTCGACGACCGGCGCCTGATCGATGGAGCGCGTCACGAGCACCGTTTCAGCATCGAGCAGTCGGTCCTCTGGTGCCAGCGACAGAGGGTTTTTTGTCATTAATTCGGCGATGGGGCGCTGCAGGTCAGCGCGCTCCTTTGCCACTAAGCGGCGCAGGTCACCGTCGGTGAAGAGACCGAGCAGTAAGCCGTCTGCATCGATGATCAGCGCGCAACCTGGCCGGCCTTTGGTGCTGCCCATCACATCCACCGCGTGGCGCAGGGTTGCCGGAAGTTGCAAGGTTGGAAGCTCTTCACCTTGGCGCATCAGTTGGGAAATGGGCAGTAAGGAGCGCCCTAAATTACCCCCCGGGTGAACGCGCGCAAAATCCTCTTTGCTGGTGCCTTTGGCCTGGGCCGCAGCCATCGCCAGCGCATCGCCGAGGGCCAGCATGACCGTGCTCGAGGTCGTCGGCGCCAGGCCGATGGGGCAGGCTTCGTCGAGTTCACCTAATTCGATGCAGACGCAGGCGGCGCGTCCCAGCGGTGAGTCATTGCGCGCTGTCAGCGCGATCATCGACAATCCGGCCGCTTTAAAAGAAGGCAACAAACGCACGACCTCGGCCGTGCTTCCCGAATTCGACAACGCGATGACCAGATCATCGGCCGTGACTTGGCCTAAGTCGCCATGCGCTGCTTCGGCCGGGTGAAGGAAAAAGCTGGGCATACCGGTCGACGCCAGGGTGGCGGCAATTTTTCGCCCCACAAGTCCGGCTTTCCCCATGCCCGTAACCACCACGCGGCCTCGACACTGGACGATTTTTTCAATCGCTCGGCCAACCTCCTCGCCGATGCTTTTTTCAAGGCGCAACAGCGCCTCACCTTCGAGGCGTAGAACTTGGCGAGCCGTGGTCAGATAAACGTTCATGGTCGTCCTTAGGAACTCTTCTTTCCTGCCTCAATATACTGGCATAGACCAAATCGGAAAAACTTAGGGGCAAGAGCATGACAAAAAGCGGTCGCGAGGCACAACTCGCTGAGCTTAAGAGGCGTGAAGATGCGGTAAATGAAGGCGGCGGCGCGGCGCGTATTCAGCGCCAGCATGAGTCGGGGAAGCTCACAGCGCGGGAGCGGCTCGACCTGCTCTTTGATCTTGGAAGCTTTGTCGAGATGGACGCTTTTGTTACCCATCGTTGCTCCGATTTTGGTCTCGAGAATAACAAGCCTTTAGGCGACGGTGTCGTCACGGGTTACGGCCGAATCGACGGTCGCGTTATTTTCGCTTACGCCCAGGACTTTACGGTGTTTGGGGGGTCGCTGTCGGGTGCTCACGCACAAAAAATATGCAAGGTGATGGATCGCGCCATGGAGGTCGGAGCTCCGGTTATCGGCTTGGCCGATTCGGGTGGAGCGCGCATCCAAGAGGGCGTCGATTCACTAGCCGGTTATGCTGATATTTTCTTGCGCAATACCCTGGCCAGCGGGGTGGTGCCGCAGATCACCGTGGTGCTCGGACCTTGTGCCGGCGGCGCCGTGTACAGCCCGGCGATCACCGACTTTGTGGTGATGGTCAAAAATACTGGCCATATGTTTATCACCGGGCCCGATGTGATCAAAACCGTGCTTCACGAAGAGGTGAGTAAAGAAGAACTCGGCGGCGCCGACACCCATAGTGTCATCTCAGGGGTGGCTCATTTCGCCGCCAGTGACGAAGCGCATGCCCTGCGCATAGCCCGCGAGCTCATCGCCTATCTTCCCAGCAACAACGCCGAACAGGCTCCGGTGATCGCTAGCTCCGACCCCGCCGATCGCCTTTGTGATGACCTGCGCGAGCTCATCCCGACGAACACGAACGTGCCCTACGATATGCGTGAGGTGATTAGAGCGGCTGCTGACGATCGTTTCTTCTTCGAGGTGGCCGAGCGCTTTGCTGCCAATATTGTTGTCGGTTTCATTCGCTTGAATGGCCGCAGCGTCGGGGTTGTCGCCAATCAGCCTGCGGTGCTCGCTGGCTGTTTAGATATCGACGCCTCGGTAAAAGCGGCGCGCTTTGTACGTTGTTGCGATGCCTTTAATATCCCACTGTTGACCTTGGTCGATGTGCCCGGGTTTTTGCCCGGAAAAGATCAAGAACACGGTGGGATTATTCGCCATGGGGCTAAGCTGCTTTACGCCTATGCCGAAGCGACGGTGCCGAAAGTAACCGTGATCACCCGAAAGGCTTACGGCGGCGCCTACGATGTGATGGCCTCCAAACACCTGCGTGCCGATTTCAACTTTTCGTTTCCCGGTGCTGAGATCGCCGTCATGGGGCCGGAAGGGGCGGTCAATATCATCTTTCGCCGAGAACTGGCTGAGGCCGAGGATGCCGAAGCGAGAAAAGCCGAGTTGGTCGCCGACTACCGCGAACGTTTCGCCAACCCTTATAAGGCGGCCGAACTCGGATACATTGACGCGGTGATTCGCCCTGAAGAGCTGCGCCGGCGGCTCATCGATACCTTTTCGGTACTGGTTAACAAGCGTCAGAGCTTACCCACTAAAAAACATGGTAACCTGCCCTTATGAGTCGACCTATCGTGAAACTTTTGGTGGCCAACCGGGGCGAGATCGCGCTGCGCGTGATGCGCAGTTGCCGCGAGCTTAATATCGCTACGGTCGCTGTATTTTCCGACCCCGATCGCGCGGCTCTGCACGTGCGTTACGCCGACGAGGCGGTGGCCTTGGGCGGCGATACTTCGGCCGAAAGCTATTTGGTCATCGATAAGATCATCGCCGCGGCCAACAGCACCGGCGCTAATGCCATTCATCCCGGTTACGGATTTTTATCCGAAAACCCCGAGTTTGCTCGTCGCTTATTGAGCGAGGGCATCATCTTGGTTGGTCCTAGCCCGGAAGCGATGGAAGCGATGGGCCATAAAACCCGCGCCCGCGATGTGATGACCGCGGCTAATGTCCCGGTGGTTCCCGGCAGCGCGGGGCCGGTCGCTGGCCCCGACGAAGCGCTCATCGAAGCTGACGAAATCGGCTATCCGATCATGGTTAAAGCAGCCGCTGGCGGCGGCGGTAAAGGGATGCGCCGAGTCGCCGACGCGGCGGCGCTACCCGCTGCGTTTGCTGCAGCTCAAAGCGAAGCCCGAAACAGCTTTGGCGACGACCGCATTTATCTTGAGCGCTTTCTCGACAAACCGCGCCATATTGAAGTTCAGATCCTCGCCGATAGTTTTGGTAATTGCGTGCACCTGTTCGAGCGCGAATGTTCCATTCAGCGGCGACATCAAAAAATAATAGAAGAGGCGCCGAGCGCTTTTGTCGATGAGGAGATGCGTCGACGCATGGGCGAGGTGGCGGTACAAGCCGCCAAAGCCGTTGACTATGTCGGCGCCGGAACCGTCGAGTTTCTCTGCGATGCCCAGCGCAACTTCTTCTTTCTTGAGATGAACACCCGCTTGCAGGTTGAGCATCCGGTAACCGAATGGATCACCGGATTGGATCTGGTCGCCTGGCAAATTCGCATCGCTGAAGGCGAAAAACTCGCTTTTGAGCAGGGCGACTTGAGCTTCAAAGGGCATAGCGTAGAAGCGCGTATTTACGCCGAGGACCCGGCCGCAGGCTTTATGCCCGCTCCAGGAACAATCGAGCATCTACACGTTCCATCCGGTCCTTATGTGCGCGTTGACTCCGGCGTTTATGCTGGCTCCGAAGTCACCCCGCTTTATGACCCGATGATCTCGAAGTTATCGGTATGGGCGGCAGATCGCGCAACCGCCATTGCTCGTCTCGACCGCGCCTTGGCCGAATATAGAGTCGTCGGCCTCACAACGAACATCAGCTTTTTGAGACGTGCCTTGGCGACCGAGGAATTTAAAAGCGGCGATTTCGATACCAGCTTTGTCGGCTCGGTCATCGACGGCACCGCACCGGTTGATGAAGAGTTTGAGCCCTTGGCCGTATGGGCGGCCGTCGCCGATGCCTTTTTACGCGATCAGGCGCTCGAGGCCCAGGCCGTCGCAGGTCCTCCCGCCAGCAGCAACTCCGAGGTTTCGGCTTGGCGCCGTTATGCGTTGCTCGGGAGCCGATCATGAAAACTTATGTTGTGCGCTTATCAAGCGGTGAAACCAGCGAAGTCCATGTCGAGCAAGACGGTGATTGTTTGCGCCTCACCCAAGACGGGCAGAGCCACCAACTCGATTTGCGTCGTCTCCCTGGGGCCATGATGCATATGCTTATCGACGGGCGCGCCTCTTACGACTGCGTCGTCGAATGGGCGGGTGATTCGGGTGATGCTTTTGACGGCAGCGTCAATGTTTTGCTCGCGGGTCGTGTGCATCACCTCGATGTGCTCGATCAGCGTCGGGTGCGCATGCGGGACGCTGTCGGCAGTGCGGATACCCTCGCAGCCGGTGCTTTGCATGCGCCGATGCCAGGCCGCGTTTTGCGCTACTTGGTTGAGGTGGGCGATCGTGTTGAAGCTGGCCAAGGCTTAGTGGTGGTCGAGGCGATGAAGATGGAAAACGAACTTGCCGCCGTCGGCGGGGGACGCGTTGAAGCCATTCATATTCGTGAGGGTGAAAATGTGGATAAAGGGGTTTTGTTGGTGTCGATAGAGGCATTGGAGGAATAGATGCAGCGCTTTGCTTTAATCGTCGTTTTGGCTGGTTGTAGTTTGCTTGAGGCTCCGCAGGGCTTGCCCCCGGTAGATGCCGGAGTCATTCTCGATGCCTCTGCGCCGCCGCTCGACCCTTGTGTTGAAACCCCCTGCCTTGAAGCATTGAAAACTCAATGTTCTGCTGTGGATGGGGTGGCGCTTTGCTCTTGTGACGAGGATGCACGGGCGCTCGGGGAGTTCTGTTTGCCCCAACAAACCTGTGATGACGGAGATTGTCTTGGCGGCGCCATGGCTTTGGCACGGGGCGTGGCGGTTGAGGGGAGTTTAAACCGTGACGGTGGCGATGAAACCGATTGGTTTGTGCTTGAGTTACCGAGCGAAGGCGGCGTTGAAGCCCTGCTCGTTGAGCTCATCGGTGATTCGGGTCCCGACGTCACTCGAGGCGAGGGCGAGACCCCGCCCTTACTGCCGAACATCTCTATTTTTATAGCGCCGGAACTTGAACGTGTGGCGCGCAGTTTGCCTCGTGATGGGGTGCAGGAAGATGGCAGGTTTTGGCGCATCATCAGCCTCGATGTTGAGCCAGGGGCCGTCGTGTTACTGAGCCTTAATGATGCCGATGAATTGCCCATTAGCTATCGCATCACGGCGCTGCCTACCCGCGTCGACGATCATGCCGATGGTGAAATTGAAGCGAGCCTAGCGCAGGTTGGTGACCAAGATTTTGTTCTCGAAACCCGAGAAGACACCGATGTATTTTTGCTGCGCGTCGAAAACGCTGGTGCTTTATTGGCCAGCGCCTCGTTGCAGCGTGCCGGCGAAAGCGCCGGTGACATCTCGATGCGCATCGCATCGCTCGGCGGCAACGATGGTCGTCGCTATTATGGGCGCGCTCGGCATGGCGTGGTTCCGGGTGATTATCTGATTCGGCTGGACCATCGCTACAAACGTTTGGTTAGCGGACAACTGCATCTGCGTCTGCTCAGCGATGACGACCATGGCGACCGCCCCGAAGAGGCGACACCCATCGTCGCTGGAAGCGGCCAGGTCATCAACGGCTCGCTCGAAGAGGAAGGTAGCGATTGGTTCGCGTTTGGCGCTCAGGATGGTCGGGTTTACCAAATCGTCTACGAGGGCAACGGCGTTTTACAAGGCCGTCGCGTCGATGATGAAGCTTTTGTCTGGCAACATGCGCAAGGTGCGTTTTACCGTCACGACGGCGCCGACGGGGACGTCGTGCTTGAGATTAGCGGCGCTGCTCATGACTACCGTTTAATGATTATGACCTCCGAGCTCGCCGACCCTTCGGGTAATCGCTTGAGCACAGCGTTCGGGCTTGATGATCAACTCGGACAATACGAGGCAGGCCTGCAATATCGAGGGGATGTTGATTACTTTGGCCCCTTCTGGGGTGAGGCCAATGTCTGCTTGGCCTTACTTCAAGGAGGGCAGGGCCTGGCCATGGCCATTCTCGACAGCGAGGGAGTCGAGCTCTCGAGAACAGCAAATTTCGGGCTCGAAACTGCCATTGAGCAGAGCGTTCCGTTGGGACTTTATTATCTGCGCGCAGGGACTTCCGAGCCAAACTTGTCGAGTTTTCCCATGGCTTACCGCTTTGCTTATAGCGCTGACGGCTGCAATTAGAGCCAGTTCGTAGTTGACGCTCAGCGGCGGCCTTCATAGTGGGCTGCGCAACTGGTGAATTCGTCCCTATGGAGAGGTGCCCGAGAGGCCGAAGGGAACGGTTTGCTAAATCGTCGTAGGGGTAACTCTACCGAGGGTTCGAATCCCTCCTTCTCCGCCAGGAGGACGGTTCACCAGCGTTGACATAGCGGTTGGCACTCATTAGGAGACCAGCCGAAATGCGGGTGTAGCTCAGCTGGATAGAGTAGCAGGCTACGAACCTGTTGGCCGGGGGTTCGAATCCCTCCTCCCGCGCCAAGGCAGTCGAGAAATCGGCTGCCTTGTTATTTTTTCAGCTTATAGGCGTCCGACGTAGGTTGAGATGATGACAGCGGCGATGCCGAGCACAAGTATCACACGAATGATGACCATGATGCCTCCTGGTTGATGTAATCGCTTAGCCTTTTGGTTGGGGTCAAGACCGGAAATAGCTCTGGCTCAGTGTCTTCCCGCCGGGCATCGCTTGTTTATGTCAAACCTTGTCGATCAGTACTATATGCAGCGCTGCCTAGAATTGGCGGCTCAAGCGGAGGCTCGTGAAGAGGTGCCTGTGGGTGCTCTTTGTGTGTTTGAGGGGCGGGTGGTGGGCATCGGCTCGAACAGCCGTGAGGCGGATCAAAACCCGGTCGGGCACGCGGAGATCGATGCGTTGCAGATGGCCAGTCGCACGCTCGGCAGTTGGCGGCTTACGGGCGTTACTTTGTATGTCACCCTCGAGCCTTGTCCTATGTGCGCGGGGGCGCTTGTTTTAAGTCGGGTTGATCGGCTGGTGTATGCCACTAAAGATCCAAAGGCAGGAGCAGTCGAGAGCCTGTTTAGCATCGGCCTTGATCCTCGTTTAAATCATGTCTTTGAGGTCAGTAGCGGAGTTCTTCAGCCTCAAGCTGCCGAGCAATTGAGCGGTTTTTTCCGCTCTCGCCGAAAAAAAAAGAAGCCGCGCACCCGATCTTGCTAACTACCGTTGCTCCCTTCCGGGCCTGGCGGAGTTTGTAGCTCGATCGTCACGCGACTTCATGGCGGAGGGGGAGGGATTCGAACCCTCGGTGGGTTGCCCCACACACGATTTCCAATCGTGCACCTTCGGCCTCTCGGTCACCTCTCCGCAGCTAGGAATGATCCTCCAACCCGTTGGAGGAGAAAGTGGGATTCGAACCCACGGTGGGTCACCCCACATCGCATTTCGAGTGCGACGCCTTCGACCACTCGGCCATTTCTCCGGGAGAGCTAAAGGATCATTCGGCGAGCGCATTAGCCAAAGCCGATTGCTCCGGCAAGTGTATCTATGACCAGTCGAAGATCGGCAGCGAAAAGGAAGCCATAAACGCGCAGCGCGGCCTTGCGTACAGTTGGCGGTTGCGCCATCGATTCAAGGGCCTCAAGCGGGGCATTTTGGAGGTAAGATTTGAGCTATAAGGTGCTAGCGAGAACCTACCGACCACAACGCTTTGACGGCTTGATCGGCCAAGAGGTTGTTGGGCGGACCCTGGCCAACGCTATTACGCGCGAACGCGTGCATCACGCTTATCTCTTCTGCGGCCCGCGCGGTGTCGGCAAGACCAGCGCGGCGCGCATTTTGGCGATGGCGCTCAACTGCGAGCGCTGGCCTTCGGCGGACCCTTGCGGGGTTTGCGCTGCTTGTACGTCGGTTGCGGGGGGGCATGCGCTGGATGTGCAAGAGATCGATGGCGCCAGTCATAACGGTGTCGATGATGTCCGTCAGTTGCAAGAAACTGCCTATACGCGGCCTTCGCTACGCTGCCGTATCTTCATCATCGACGAAGTGCATATGCTGACCAACCAGGCATTTAATGCCCTGTTAAAGCTGCTCGAAGAGCCGCCGTCGTCGGTGCATTTTATTTTCGCAACCACCGAGCCCCATAAGGTGCTCGACACCATCAAATCCCGCTGTCAGCGCCATGATTTTCGGCGCATTCCGACCCGGCGCATTATCGACCAACTCAAAACCGTCTGTCAGGCCGAGTCTTTGCAGGTGGACCTTGAGGCCATGCGCATTATCGCAGCCGCGGCTGAGGGCGGGATGCGCGATGCCTTGAGTTTGCTCGAACAGGTGATCGCCTACACCAGTGATGTCGTCACCGGAGCCTTGGCCGCCGAATGTCTGGGCTTGGTCGACCGACGAGCGGTACTGGCCTTGTTGTCGGCTTTGAGCCATCAAGATGCCGCGGCCTCCCTGGCCCAACTCGATGATCTTTACAGCGCGGGTTCTGACCTGCGTCGTTTTGCTGACGCCTTAGTTAACGAGGTGCGGGCGTTGGTGGTTTGCGCCGAAGTTAGCGAGCCCGGCAAGCTGCTCGACCTCGACCCCGTGGCCTTGGCCGAAATGCAGCAGATGATCACCAGTATGGACCCGCTTCACTTGCGTCGCTGGCTGCGCATTGCCCTTGACGCCGCCTCTGAAATCAGCCGTTCGGGCCACCCTCGGACCCTTTTGGAGTTGGCCATCTTGCGCATGGCCGACGCGGCGAACGCGCAGAGCCTGAATCAACTGCTCAACCATCTTCAGGGAGGGAGTTCTTCAACTCCAAGCCCTTCCAGATCAGGGGCTCCCATAAACCGGCCCCGTGCCCCCGCCCCCGTCCTTAAGCCCGTGGCTCCTCGCCCGTCACCGTCACCGTCACCGCGCCCGAAGCCTAGCGGCCAGGCCCCAGAAAAAGCCTTGGGCTTGCGTTCGGTTGAGTCGCTAGAACCTCGCCCGCAAGCTCATGTTCAGCCCATGCCCAGCGCACCTTTTTTGCATGCTGTCGCGGCGTCGAGCCAGCCCTTGGCGACCACCTTGGCGCTCGCCGGCTTGCGTTTGAATGATGGCGTGTTGACCGGTCGTTTGGACGACGCCCGGATGAGCATTTTACGCCAAGATCGCTCCAAAAAGGACATCGCAGCGGCTTTGTCCCAAAGCGGGATTCTGACGTTGATCATCGCTGATTTACGCATCGACGCCGATCGTCAGAGCCCTGAGCCTTCGAGTCCACCCCAAGCGCAAGATGCTAAGCCTTTAGAGCCGGCGCCGGTCGAGGTGGTCGCGCAGCCCAAACCCGCACCTGTCCAATCAGCCCCCAAGCAGCTCAATGTCAGCTCGGACGAGGCTCAAGACCTACCTCAACTCGACAGCGAGGCGCTTCGTTTGATGAAGCTTTGGATGACGCTATACCCGGCTCTCCCCGACCCTTTTAAGGGCCGCCTCGTGCCCTTCGGCCCTCTTCGTCAGGAGGACAATAAACTGGTGTTGGGCTGTGAATCCGAAGGTCTTATTGAGGCTCTTAGCGGCGACCTTGGCGAGTTGGTTTTACAGGGTACCGAGATTACCAATCTGAGCGTTCAGCAGCCGAACGCCGAGCAGTTGCCGATGCTGCGCGCCATGTTGCGCCAAATGCGCGCCGACCGAGACCCGGCTTTTCGCGAAAAACTCGCTCTGCGAGGTCATGAAACGACACAGGCTGTCATGAGTCTCTTTAATGCCACTGTCGACGATCTCGGCCTATGAGTTTATCTCATAGTAAAGGAGATGACCCGCGCTCTCGCCTGGCTAGCGAGAAGGTTATAGCGCCCTGGTCCGACTCGCCCAAGCGCTGCGCCTTACTCTACCCATCAAGTTATCATGTGGGCATGAGTAGCTTGGGTTTTCAGCAGATATGGCGCTCCATTTTAGCTTGTGAAAACTGGACTCCTCTGCGCGCATTTAATGATGCTGATGAGAGCGGTCGCCCTTTTGCTTATGAGTTGGCTCGGGAGATGCCCGACGTCGATGCGCTGGCTTTTAGCATCGCTTATGAACTTGAGATCGCTGGCATGATCGAGATGCTCGATCGCATGAAGTTAGAGCCTTTGCGGCGTGATCGGCAGCCGGGCGATGCGCCGGTGATCGCCGGCGGTCCGCTCACCTTCTCTAATCCGGCGCCTCTGCTGCCCTTTGTCGACGTTTTGATCTGCGGTGAAGGCGAGGGCTTGATCGGTGAGGTTTTGCAGCGCATCGAGGGGGCTTCAAAGCATGATTTTGCAAAGCTGCTCGATGGCCTCGATGGGGTGGTGGTTCCCGGTGAGGGCAACCCGTTTATGTTGCCCGTGGCCAAGGCGGACAACCGCTTGTTGCCAGCGCGTTCGGCCATCGTCGCGGAGCATACCGTACTGCGAAAGATGTTTCTTATTGAGCCCGAGCGAGGCTGCTCGAGACAATGTAGCTATTGCGTCATGCGGCGCAGCACCAATGGTGGCATGCGTCCAGTTGCCGCCCAGGATATGCTCGACGCCGTTCCGCCGGGCGTTGAGCGAGTTGGTTTAGTTGGCGCTGCAGTAACCGACCATCGCGACATTGTCGCCATCGTCAATGAACTCGCTGATCGCGGTTTGCAGGTAGGCATCTCCAGCCTGCGCGCCGACCGGCTCAAGCGCCCGTTGCTCGAAGCTTTGTTCGCCGGCGGCTATCGCGGCATCACGGTGGCGCTCGATGGGGCCTCACCGCGTTTACGGCGGGTGATTCATCGCAAGACCGAAGACCTGCATATCGAGCGTGTAGCGCATGAGGCGAAGGCCATCGGATTCATGAAAATGAAAGTGTATATGGTCCTCGGCTTACCGACCGAGAGCGATGAAGACCTGCATATTCTGGCGCTAGAATTAATAGAATTAAGTAAGATTCTTCCCATCGATGTCGGCCTCTGCCCGTTGGTGCCCAAACGCAATACCCCTTTGTATTGCGCACCGTTTATTGGTGTCAAAGAGAGCGATCGGCGTTTGAAACTGCTTAGAAAGCTTCTGAAGGGGCGAGTTAATATCCGCCCAGTAAGTTCGCGCTGGAGTTGGGTAGAGTCGGTGCTTGCTCGCGGCGGTGTTGCTGTTGGCGAGGCTGTGCTGCGAGCTCATCGGGCCGGTGGTGGGTTTGCCGCTTATCGAGCAGCTTTTTCTGAACTGGGGTATTTCCCCGATGGGCGCGTCGGCGCTGATCATGCGCCGATGGGTGTCGATGGGGGTGTGGCTTTTGGTCTGCATGGTGCTGAGCAGATGTTAGCCACAAATACAGCGATCAAGCAGCTCCGTAAGCGCTGATCAACCGCGTTCGAAACGCGTTTCTCGGCCCATCAGTTCGGCGACGCCATCGGCTGGGCTGATCTGACCATCGAGAATGCGCGCGACGGCATCGCAAATCGGCATCTCAACCCCATCTCGCTGCGCCAATCGAGCCACAGCGGCAGCGGTATAAAACCCTTCGGCGACCTGCCCATCGAGCGCCGCGATGGCCTCTTCGGCGCTGCGCCCTTCGCCGATAGCAAACCCAAGCTGACGGTTGCGGCTTAGATGGCCGGTGCAGGTGAGCACCAGATCACCCATCCCGGCCAGACCTGCCAAGGTCATCGGGTTGGCGCCGTAGCGCGTGGCAAGGCGGTTGATTTCGTGCAGGCCCCTGGTGATTAAACCGGCGCGCGCATTCATGCCGCTGTTCATGCCGTCAGCCATTCCCACAGCGATGGCGATAACGTTTTTGAGCGCGCCGCCGAGCTCGACACCGATGACATCATTGCTGCAATAAACTTTTACGTTTTTAGCGCTAAAAGCGATGCGTACTGCCTCGGCACTTTCGGCGTTGCGCGAAGCCGCGACCAAAAGCGTCGGTTTGCCCATCGCCAATTCTAAAGCGAATGAGGGACCCGAAAGGTAGACAAGCCGCCCTGCTTCGCTGCGCGGCAAGATGTCGCGCAACAATTCGTCGATGGTCTCAAGCGTTTCGCTGCTGATGCCTTTGGCTGCATTGACGATCGGCACATCGGACGGCGTTAGTTTGACAGCTTGGCGCCAAAACTTGCTGATCGCTTGCGTTGGAATGGCCGATACAACCAAGTCTGTGTTTTCAAGGGCTTGTTGTAAGTCGCTCTGGCAAACCAAGCCATCAGGAAAGCTGATGCTGCTCAAATAACGCGTATTATGACCCGCTTTTTGGCTGGCGTTTAGATGCTCAGAGCGTCGCCCCCAGAGCCGAACCTGATGCCCGCTTCGAGCCAGGTGAATTGCTAGCGAGGTACCGAAACTGCCCGCCCCGAGGACGGTGGCGATCATTTGATGGTCTTGAGTTGAACCGTCCCGACTTTACCGTCGAGCGTCATGATCGCGGCCATACCGCGCAGGGTTGAGCCGTCGTTCATGCCCCAGGGCAGTCCGTTGGCGCTGCCGGCGTTGACGTAGAGGGACTTTTGGCTGCTGCCCGCCTTGGCTGAGGTTTTGCCCATCTTGGTCGCTAAGGTGGCACCTGCCTCGAGGATATGCCCAAAGATTCCCCATTTAATCGAGTAATCTTTGATCAGTTTAGTCATCCATTTATCGCCAACATGCTTGCCGTCGGTGATCACATCGAGCTTTACTTTGCCGCTGTAACGCGGCGGGCCGTGGGCTAAGAGGACGTTGACCTGTTTACGGTTTTTACCGATCTCCTTGCCCAGAGAGCGGATGTCTTTTCGGGTGTAGAGGCAGCCGTTGCGACCGTAGAGGAATTTTTTGTCGTGGTAGCCGGGCAGCGTCCATAAGCTGTATTTTCCCCAGCGCAACTCGCGCACCCAGTTGCCGTTGATTAGTTGCGGTACTTTGCGTGCGACTTCGGTGGCGGTACGATTAAAGCTGGTGCGGCTCTCAGAGTTGCCGGCGAAGACCAGCACCGGGAGCCCGAGCTTCCCGAGTTCGAAAAAGACCTCTTCGAGATCGAATTCATCGAGGGCGATGTCACCGTTGGCGACGACCAGGTCGACTTTGTTCTGTTTGAACCAGTTGGCGAAGGCCGCCAGGTTTTTCTTGGTGTCCCGACCGGCATCCTTGATGGCGCTGAGAACGCCGATTTTCAGCTTGCCGACAGTTTTCGTTTCGCCGTTGACCGACCAAGAGCTGCCGTTGCGCTCAATTTCTAAGCCGACGACCTTGATGGTGTCTTTTTCTTTCATGGTCGTGAAAGGGCCGGGGCACTTATAGCGGTATTTCTCGCTCAATTGGCGCCAAGAAGTCGGCGAACTATCCGCGCCGAATGGGGTTTGTGCCAGGGCGGGGGCGGCGATAAGCGATAACAACACTAGAATGCGCATGGATTTTGCTTCCTCAACTCGAAAGGGGCGGGTGGAACCTGCCCACGTTTTGGGGGGGGTGACAAGGCGACAAGAGGGCGACAAGAGATGTACAGCATGGGTGAGCAGACGCCAGCGACCACGAGGCATTCAAGTTCTGGGACAGGAGCAGCGATGATCAGCGCATCGGTTTTCGCAATTTCAGGCCGTGCCGAACGAAGTCGGGTTGAGCTCGGGGCCGCTCGTGCCATAGCTTCTGGGTTCGAACTCGGCGCTATTCCTGAACATGGGATCGGCCAACAACAATCCGGGGTTTACCTCGCCGGCGACGACGCCCAACGCCTACTTAGCCTAGAACAGGCTGTGACTTCGGGCAGCGATATAGCGTGGGCGCTGCGCGGTGGATA
>JAPKCE010000348.1 GCA_028823075.1 Myxococcota bacterium | reverse complement strand
TGCTGTTGCAGTCGGATGTTGTTAAGCGGGGGGTTGGCCTCAGTGTCGCGGCGCAACAACGCTGGTCACTTATGGATTGTGTGTCGATCTGGGTCTCCGATGGCCCACTCGACAGCCCCTTTCCCGAAATCTCGGTTGAGTCCTACGCTGATGACAACTTGGTTTTAGTGGCAGACACACAACAGCCGATAAACTGGTCCCTGATCAGCAGCCCGAACGGCTCATCCTCGTTACTGATCGGACAGGGTGACAACGACAGCCGACTGGAGTACCGGTCACAAAGTACAGGAATGCATCTTTTCGCCGCCAACCAAAACAACGGCCTTGCTGATTGGTTTGCAGTGGAACTGGAGACGACCCCATGAATCTTTGCAGCTTTATATTAATGGCTCCCATTTTTCTTTCGCCCAGCGAAGAAGGCCCGGCAGTCATGACCCCAGACGGCTTAGCCTGGCACCGTATCGACGCCAAAGCTTCGCGCGACTTCGAGATCCCGCGTCGCGGGCAGTTAGTCATCCTCGTGCGCCGCGTCGAGCCGGCCAAAGATAGCGATGATGTCCTCGTGTCGATTCATCAAGGTAAAGCCCAAATATGGAGCACAAAACTTGCAACTGGGCGAGGTAGCCAGCTTGGTTCGGTCGTCGCTGGCAGGGCAAAAAGGGGCAGTTCAAAAGGCATGATCAACAGCGGTAAGGTCAAGGTTTCCGCCGGCGATACTGAGCATCAGGGTATTCTAATTCAGCTCGAACTTATCCCGGACCTAGGGCCAGCTCCCGAAGACCCAGCTGCGCTACGCGCCTCGGCGGGTGCCGATACTCTGGAAGAGGCTCTGCCTAAAAGCGAAGTAGCCTCCATCGCTCTGGACCTTAATAAGCCGGTGTTGGTTGCACCGGCCCCCGCGCCCCCTCTGACCGTCGCTAAAGCGAGCGTCCCGAAAGCATCTGCGAAACAGGAAGCTGCTATAACAACCGCCTCTGTAGTAGCTAAGCCAGTCCCCAAAGGACCCGCCGCAGTTACGCCAGCCCTGAGCTCGCCCAAAAAATCATCCTTTATCGCTAACATCGATGGGGGTTTAGGCCTGCGCCAAGTGTGGGGCGGACTGATGTCCAGCAACGCCAGTTTGCGTATCGGCGCTGATCTACGGAAAGCCTTGCTCCCCAATATTTACCTTGGTCTCGAGTTGCGTTTCGCTTCGCTATCAGCGGAGGGGAACGCCTCCATTCCTATGGCCGGAATGGTAGCCTCGGCCGAACGCACCACGGTGCGACGAGCAGCGATCAGCGGATGGGCGATGCCGCTTTTGTTACGCCTCACACACAATGGCAGCGGCAGCCTGCAGACCGTTTTGTTGGTTGGGCCAGCATTTGGCAACTTGAGCGTCACGCCGGGTGATCGCGCCGCCCAAAGCCACGGAATGGCTGGGATGTCAGCGCTTCTTCGCCTGCAACCCAAAAGCGGAATAGCGCTAGGCCAGACGCAATTGCGTCTGGGCGCCGAGCTTGGGTGGCAAGGTCTGTGGGCCGATAAAGTAAGCGCCAGCCGAGGCTTTATTGGACTCGATCTAGGCTTTCCCTGGAGCCTGTAATGCGCCTGCTAGCCCTATCGGTTCTGTTCGCAGGCTGTGCGCCGGAAGCAACGATCGAGATCATTAAGCCGCCATTTCTTGTCGACAGTTATCCAGGTAACGGCAGTTTGCTGCCCAACGACCAAGTGAGCCCCTTACTGCTCAGCTTTTCCAAAGCGATCAGCAACGCGGCCAGCGCCAACGCTCATATCACCCTTGAGGCACTCAATGAATCCGGCGACGCCAGCGGGGTTGTCGCGTTGAATGCTTGCAGCGGCGATGCGGCGGGGCTGGTGCTCGAATGCGCGATCAATGGCAATCTGGATTTCGCCACGCGCTACCGAATCACGCTCGGTACAGGCTTAAGTTTTGTATCGGGCGAACAGTTGCTCAAAGCCCATCAGCGCTGGTTTCAGACGTTGCCGGAATAGCCGCAAGCACACGCAACTCAAGATGGGTAAAGCGCAAGGCGCGACGCATCGAGTTGGAATGGCTGGCGACATAAAGAACCACTCGACCACGCGCAAACCCGAGCCCAACGGGCACGCTTACCGGGGGTCTACCTGCTTCCTCAATTTTCATCATCGACCCGGTCAGGGTTAGACTGAGACGAACGGTCTTGAGCGTTCGCCCGTCACGGCCAGTTTCGGGCCAACCTTCACTGTCGCGAAAAACCTCTTGGCCTTTGCGTTGGACCAACAACTCCCGCCGCACATTGGCACCCATTCCAGCACCAATAAAGCTCAAGTGTGTGACCTCGGCATGGTCGCGCGGGTCACCGGATAACGGGGCGGTCTCGGGAACGAGGGCTAAACCAGCGCTCAGATAACTGGCGTTACTGTCCTCAAGCCAGTCCAACTCGAATTCGAGCCGCACAACCTCACCAAGAAAATCCTGCACAGGATTCCAAGCGACCGCCACCACGCTGACCTCTTCGGCTGCCCGGCCGTAAGTCTCCAACTCGATGTTTAGGCCGGACGAACTTGTCTGTGCGCTGCTCTTCAAGGCCGCTAAATTATGAGTCCACTGTGTCCACAGTTTGGGGTCGAGGGGCTTCGTGAAACCTTCGGAGAGCCGAGGAGCTAACGAAGGCGGGGCAAAGGCCGGAACAATAACGACATCCGGCGCGGGTGAGCCAAGCGGATCAGGAGGACTGGGACAGCCTGAGCACGCCGTAATCGCGCAAGCTAGTACGCCGAGCAGAGCACTATGCCTCATGGGTTATTTAAGCAGCAAATAGGCCCCAGAGCCGGCGCAAACCAGCCCCGGCCAAAACAGAACATCGGCCAATAAGGCGTTCTCTTCCATAGTCGTAATTTTATCGGTGCGTTCGCCCCCTTCGGCAAGCTTTCCGAGTTCATCATGAGCATCCAAGGCTTTCATCCCGAAAAATGAGCCGCCGCCGATAAGCGCTAGTCCACCACCGATAAGACCATAGGCCAGATTGTTGTTCTTCGCCGTAGCCCCCGGCGCATCCGAGGCCACCTTCGGCGCTTCGGGTTGCGCCTGCTCGGCCTTCGGCGCCGGCTTCACAACTTCCTCAGGCTTCGCCTCTTCACCGGCGCTTACCGCCGCGACCGCTGCGGCGGGTTCTGTAGCAGCAACCGTTACGGCGGGTTCTTCTTTCACGGTTTCAACTGCTGCGGGAATGGCTGCGACCAAGACGGCGCCTAGCTTGGCATCGATAGGGCCGTTGGCACCGCCAATTTTTTTCATCGTGCTCAAATCGAAGAGGGCGACTTCACCCAAACGCTTGTTTTTTAGAGCCCAGACAACGATCACTACCGCGAACCCGGTTCTACCCGCAGCAGTTG
>JAPKCE010000347.1 GCA_028823075.1 Myxococcota bacterium | reverse complement strand
AGCGCCCGCCGCATCGCCCGCATGCAAGCGCGCCCTGCCGAGCAAACCGAGAACCTGAGGGTCTGTCGGATGCTGTTTCGCCATCGGCTCGAGCAGCGCGAGCGCATCGACCATACGACCGGCTTGCAACAGTTGCAGAACCGTATTGCGCTCAGAAACGCTGATTGCGCTAAGTATTAAAGCAAAGACGAGGTGCATCTATTGTCCGAGCGTCATGCGCGCTATTTTGGCGCGATTATCCTTGTCTTTGCGACCGTTGTCGGCACGACTCACGCGCATGCGCCGCTTATCGATGTAAAAACCGGTCCAGATCTCATAATCGGCGCGCGGCTGGCCATGGGTCGCTATAACCGTGGTATCGGCAACAATCTCACTAGGCTGCCAGTAACTGGTCGGGTAGCGCCCATCACACGGGCAATGATCGCCATGCATGCGGTTAGCGATGCCCACGCCGTCGAGATGCACAAAAAGCTTCCAACTCTCAGGCAGGGGTTTGAGTACGCGATAATAAGCGGTCACCTCGATCTTATCGCCCGGCTGCGGGTTTTTGGGAAGAACCCGCCCACCAATCATCTCGATAACATCCTCAAAAACAACCGAAAATCGCTGGGCATCGGCGGGTAACTTATCAAGTAAAACCCGGTCTTTACGCAAAACGTCCCGAGGAAACTCACCACGCTCCTCGATAACGTCGAGGGGGCGCGCTTGGCATCCTGCGAAAAGCAAGCAAGCGACGATCAAAGGCTTCATAAACTGGCTCCAATGAGCAAGGTATGAAGGCGTACGTTGCGAGCCAACGCTGGTCGCGCATCGGCGATGGTCTGCGCCAAATCTAACCATGGGCCCGCTCCGGCAAGAGCGCCCAGTTCATCGGCCAGATCGCCGTGGGTCAACGCGCTTTGCTGCATGCCGTTCTGCAACCGCGACAGGTCCAAGGTCAAGGATAAGGCAAGCCCCATCATACGGTCGGCATCAGAAGCCTTGTTCATGCGATCCAAAGCCAACAAACGACGGTGGTCTTCGCCGGCGGCACAAGCGCTTAGCCATTCCATGGCATCCAACCGCCATGCCAGCAGATCTTCGGACGACAGGTTTATACCTCGAGCTTGTAAGCCTGCCAAAGCTCCAACAACTTTCGAGTCTTCACCGGAATCACGCAGTTCTTTTACTAGTTTTTGATGTTCTAAAGGGGGCAAACTAAGTTGCTGGCAGCGGCTGATGATCGTCTCGAGTACTGCCCTCGGCTGCTCTGAAATTAGTAGGAAGAAGGTTCGCTCACCCGGTTCTTCTAATGTTTTTAGCAAAGCATTAGCAGCGGCTGTGTGCAGTTCTTCAGGATGCACCAAAAGCACAACCCGCCAGCCATTTTGCACATGAGCGTGCAGCGCCAGCCGGCCCAACAACGCCGTGACATCATCTTTGCGAATAAGGCGGCGCACGCTGGTGTTTTCAGACTCGATGCGCAGATCGAACTCTTCGGCTGTTGGCGACGATGCCAACAGATGGAAATCGATATGGTTGCCACTATCAAACCATCTACAACTCGGACAATTTGAGCAGGCGCTCTGCTCTTCACAAAGGCGAATTTTCGCAACATGCATCGCCAAACGCAACATCACATCGGTCGGTACGCCAGACAACAACAGAGCATGAGGCCAATGGCCGCGCTGCTGCCAACCTGCGAGTACTCTTTTTAAACGCTGTGTTTGTCTGCTCATGCTGGGGCTTGTCGGCGAAACCAAGCCAAGCCGTCAACCGCTTAGGTCAGCGACGCTAGACAACTGCAAACGCTGCCCCTGAAAGCGCTGCTCCAAGTGACGCAGCAAGGCACTGCGATCCGGAACAAAACGAATGCGAATAGGCAAGCGCTCAAGACGCAGTTCGACCTGCCCAAGAGAGCGCTCTTCGATGCGGCAAGCATGACCCAAACGCCACAGCTTAGCCGCACATTCGCGAGCAGCACTTTGAGGCGATTTATGCTGTAATTTAACCTTTATCTGTCGATCGCTCGGAACATCGATGCGCGGTAGGGAGCCGCCCTCTGGCAGCAGTTCGGCGATGGTTACCCCAGCGATCATCGCCAAACGCTGGCGAACCTTTTCGACAAACAGATAGCCCCCGGTCGGAAGCAAGCGCGCCACCTTCGGCGCCAACTCCGCTTGATGACGAGCGTTTTGACAAAATACTAAGGTTTTGCGCTGTAAACTGGCGATGGGATCAAGCACTAAAGACATGCTGAACTCCTCCTCACCATCAGTCTACAAGGGGGGTCTGACACGCGGGGAACTGAGTTCAAAAAAAGCACCACCAACAGCGCCAAAAAAACACCTATAAAGCACGGATAGGCTCTATTTGCTGTGAACTAACGCTAAAACGCGTCAACTCACGCCCGCCGCGCAGCCACGGGCTAGGATCTCTCGTCGCCGTAACAAAGACCTGCCCGGCGCGCTCAAGCAAACGCCCAAAAAGTTGCTCAGCACGCTTGTCGTCGAGTTCTCCAGTGATGTCATCGAGCAGCAGAATCGGTGGGCGACTGCGGCGAGCGGTCAACTCAACCTGCGCCAAACGGCAAGCGAGAACAGCCGAACGCTGCTGCCCCTGACTGGCGCGCTGACGCAGATTACGGCCATCGAGCTTGAGCTCCCAATCCTCGCTATGAGGCCCTTGGCTCGTATAACCCTGGCGGCGGTCTCGAGCCTCGTTACTGCGCCACAACTCGAGCAATGCGCTGACCGTATCATCGGTAGAAACACAGGGCCTGTAGCGCGCCACAAGCTGTTCCCTTCCTCCGCAAATCGACTCGTAGGCCGGGGCCAAGTCAGCGGCCAAAGCCTCCGAGGCCGCCGCCCGGTGAGCGATTAAAACAGCACCGTAGCGAGCCGCTTCTTGACTCCAAATATCGAGCAACTCCCCACCCCTAGCACGAGGTAGAAGCAGCGCATTGCGCGCTCCTAAAGCCTGAGCGTAACGAGATTGCACCTGCCGATGGTCAGCAAAAATCTGCTCGGCGATCGTGTCGAGCAAGCGCCGGCGACCTTTCGGGCCGCCCTGCACCAAACTCAAATCACCCGGGCGAAAAAACACAACTGAATGCCCTGCAGCAAAGGCTGAAGCGCTGCGCGGTGCCTGATCATCCACCCGTAAACGGCGGTCAAAGCGGTCAAAACCGATGCGTACATCTTGTAAGCCCGAGGCCCCCTCAAGCTCGGCACCGACAAAACCATGGTCGGCGCCTTGGGGGATTAATTCTCTCCAGCGAACGCCATGCGCAGGACGCAGCGAGAGACAGATAAAAATAGCCTCCAAAATGCTCGTTTTACCCACACCGTTATCACCGACCAGAAGATGCACGTCGCCGCCAGGAGCCCAGTCGAGCGCCTCCCAGCAACGAAA
>JAPKCE010000346.1 GCA_028823075.1 Myxococcota bacterium | reverse complement strand
CCGGACGACGCCTGGCGCGGCAACCCCAAAGCCCAGGTCACGGTGGTCGAGTTCGCTGATTTGGAATGCGCTTATTGCAAGCGAGCCGCCGGGCAATTCGAACGCCTCTACGCAGCCTATGGCGACCGTGTGCTGTTCGTCTTCAAGCATTTCCCCATGAGTACTTGGTGCAACCCTGGGGTGAAGTACAACAAGCATAACAACGCCTGCCGCGCCTCCTACGCGGCCGAATGTGCCAAAGCTCAAGACAAGTTCTGGTCTTTCGCTGATATGGCCTTCAAAAATCAGCACAGCTTGGGGCGTAAAGATTTAGAGATTTACGCCAAGGAAGTCGGTGTTGACCTGCCCAAGTTCAAAGCGTGCATGAGCGCTAAAAAGGGGAAGGCGAAAGTGATCGCCGACGCCAAGCTCGGCGCCTCACTCGATGTGCGCGGCACGCCGCGAATCTTTGTGAACGGGGAACTGTATCGTGCTGGCAGCTCGGCCGAGTCGATGGCCAAGGTGATCGAAGAGAAGCTCGGCGCAAGCGTCGAAGAGGCGGCCTATCGAGCACAAGCCTTCAAACCCGCCGAACAGAAGATTACAGACATGCCCAGCGAGCTTCCTGTCATGCAGAGCATCAGCTACGGCTCATTAAAATTCAGTATCGACACCTTCGAAGCGAGCTTGGACGGTGAGGGTAAAGCCACCAACGCGGTCAAGCTCGTCCCAGGCGTCGCCATGAGTTGGTACGCTGCTAAAGACGCTTGTGAAGCCGCTGGAAAGCGTCTTTGCAGCGAGCGAGAATGGCTTAGTGCTTGCCAAGGGGCCTTGGCTGTCGATGACGATGGCGACAAACGTTACGCCGATGATAAAATGGAAGGCAGCTTATACCCCTACGGTCCGATTCATCGTGAAAACCGCTGTTGGGATAAGCACGCTCACCATGGCTACCGACCCGTCTACACGGGCCAGCACCCGGGCTGCGTTAGCGCTGACGGGGTCTACGACATGACCGGAAATGTAGCGGAATGGGTGATCGACTCCAAGGGCAAAGCCTTGCTGATGGGTGGCGCCTTTGATTCCAAGGCCGATAAGGCGCGTTGCTACGAATACAGTGATGTTTGGGGCAAAGGCTATTCGGCTATGTCCACCGGGTTTCGCTGCTGTAAGGATGAGGGTTAAATCATGAACAAGAGCAAGAACGCAGTGGAAACGATGAGCGTCACGACTTTGCTGGGCATGGCAGCGGCAGCGGCTTTGTTGGCCGGAGGCTTGCAGTTCGCGATGGCGGCGCCCAGCAGCGCACCGGCGGCGGGCTCGAGCAGGCTTCAAGTGACCAAGGTGGTTCTTGCCGATGGCGCACGCGCCAAGCTCGGCAAGGCCCCTGAATATCGCAGCCGGGGCGCCAAAATCGCCAAGGCGGAGCTCGTGGTTTACGGCGATTTCGCCTCGCCCTTCGCAGCTACTTCGGGGCGCGTCGTCGACGCTGTCCTGGAGCAGTTTAAAGATGACCTTTCAGTTAGCTACCGCCACTTTATCAGTGTCGACAATCACACCAGCGTCAGCGCCGCTCAGGCCGCCGAAGCAGCCGCAAAGCTAGGTAAGTTCTCGCAATTTCGCGAACTGGCCTTTGGGCGGAACGACGGGCTTGGTTATGTCGATTTTACAGCTTGGGCCGGTCCGCTCGGCTTGGGCGATGTCGCTTTTCGCAAGGCCATGGAAGCGCCCGAGACCGGCGCAGCTGTGGCTGCCGACTCGGCGCAGGCCGAGGCGATGGGGCTCACTCAGCGCCCGACATTTTTCCTTAACGGCGTGCAACTCCCTGGGACGACGCCGATCAACGCGCTCAGCAGTTTACTCGAAAAGGAGCTGGCCGCGGCGCAAGCTGCTGGCGGTCTAGCGGCGCTGCTTAAGACCGAACCCTTCGATACCGAAGGTGTTGATACGGGAACCTTGGAACAGAAAAAAGAAGGACAAGCTCGCTTCGGTGAAGCCAAGGTTCGCATCAGCGATGCTGACCCGTCCTGGGGTAACAGCGATGCAACGGTGACCATCGTCGAGTTCGGTGATTTCCTGTGCCCGTATTGTCGCCGAGGCGCCGAAGCTTTGGGCAAAATCAAAAAGAAATACGGTCCAGAAAAGGTGCGCATCGTCTTCAAGAACTTGCCACTTCGCATGCATCGTTACGCCGACGTCGCCGCTCGCGGGGTGTTGGCCGCTGGGCGCCAAGGCAAGTTTTGGGAAATGCACGGCAAGCTTTATACACGGCAAAAAGATCTAAAGTCGGGGGGCGTTGATGCCATCCTCGGCTTTGCCCTCGAGCTCGGATTAGATCTCGATACTTTAATGGATGATATGACCAGCGTTGAGATCCGTGAAAAGGTCGCCGATGATATGGCCGAAGCCGAGCGCATGGGCGTTCGCTTTACGCCCAACTACTTCATCAACGACGAGCACATCGGCGGTGCGCTCCCCTACAACAACTTCGTGCAAATCATCGACAAACACATGTCCGACTGAGGCCTCGGCGGATACGCACCCAATCGCGGCGTTGCAGCCGGGGCGCAGTTCTGACGTACAGCTTTCCCGGCTGCGCCTTGCGCTTGGGCACGTCTCCGCCGAGGCTTTGCTGTCGGTTTTGGGGCGGGCTTTGCCGCCCGCGTTATGGTCAGCACCGATCTAATCAGTGATCTCGGGCTTTATTAATGCACAAAATGCCCGCTTTAGTGCTGGCCTCGTCATGAATACGGGTCGGCGAAAAAGGGCTCTCGTCTCCCCATAGGATGCAATTAGACCGAGTATTCGTGTTCTACCTTTTGCGTGGGCCTAAGGACCTGCGACAAACAGCCAAACAAGGGCAGTGTGCGTGGCAAGCGCTAGAGCGGAAACGATCAGGATTAAAGTGAACGAAAAGGGATTCCGAGTACCTTGGGTACACACTGCAACAGATTCACGGTCCAATCACAACAACGCGCAACTCAACAGTACCGTCAATTACCAGGGTCATCGCTGGTGCTATCAAGATTATGGAGAGCGCCATTTTGACGAATGTTTTTTGCTGGCCGCCAATGCCGGAGCGAATATAATCACACCCTATACCCTCGGCCAAACCGGCGATAATTACTGGCTTCACAGCGTTCATATGTGCAACACCTACGAATGGATTACCGCGAATGGAACAGGTATGGGCAATGACAACGTCGGTGCCGCATCGAGGTCTAGTCGTCGTTTATGTCTGGTTGGATACATCGACAATTAATGCACAGGTCGCTGAGCAGAGCTCGCACCTAGCCACCGTCCCCAAAGCCGATTACACTGCACCCCAATTGCACTGACGCGATGGGACCCGCTATGCGCCTATACCTTCTTTCTTTGCTGCTTCTTGCCGGCTGCCCGGACGCTAACGAAGACCCGGGTACTGGCGCCGTTGATGCGGGC
>JAPKCE010000345.1 GCA_028823075.1 Myxococcota bacterium | reverse complement strand
GCGGCTTCGCCACAATGCTGGACCGTATTTTCAATACTATGTTCGCTGGCCTTGAAACCTTGCCGAGTGAACTTGAAATGCTACGCGAAGCAGCTCGCGAGGGCCCGTTGATCTTCTGCCCTTCGCATCGCTCCCATGTCGATTATCTAGTGCTCAGTTATGTGCTCATCAGCGGCGGTATGGTTCCCCCTTTGGTCGCCGCCGGAGAGAACATGAACATCTTCCCGGTGGGCGCTCTGTTTCGCGGCGGCGGTGCCTTTTACATCCGTCGTAGCTTTCGTGACGACCCGCTTTATCGGGCAACCTTCGCGGCCTACCTGCGCCACCTGTTGTTAGCCGGGGTGAGCATAGAATTTTTCCCCGAAGGCACGCGCAGCCGCACCGGCAAATGTATTCCACCGCGCTTTGGCATGTTCGGAGCCGTACTCGACGCCTACCGAAGCGCTCCGGAAGCCCTGGCCGCCGCCGCCTTTATTCCGGTGGACATAAAATACGAAAAGGTTCCCGAAATCGACGCTCACCACCGAGAGCGAGAGGGTAAAAAGAAGCGCAAGGAGAGCAGTTTAGATCTGCTCAAACTCCCCAAACTTCTAACCGGTGACTTTGGGCGTATGAGCGTTCGCTTTGGCTCGCCGATCGGGCTGGGAGACTTGCTTGAGCGTGAAGGAGGCGACCTTGAAGACGACGACCAGCGGCGCCACATCACCAGACGCATCGCCTACAGCGTGCTCGGGGGCATTGCGGAAGCTGGTGATGTCAACGCCGCGGGCCTCGTCGCCGGCGTCTTGCTCGCGGCTGAAGAGCGCGCCGTTTCGGAGACCGAAATCATCGAGAGGTGCCGAGGTTTAGCGGCGGTCGCTTCAGGCTCAGTTCGTCTCTCAGCGCCCTTGGTTGCAGACCTCCCCAAAGCCGTCAAACGCAGCTTGCGCTTCTTCGCTCGCAGCAAACTCGTCCAACGCTTCCCGCCCTCCGACTGGCGGGTGCCTCCGCAATTGCGCGGCAAGCTTGTGTACATGCGCAACCAGAGTCTGCATCCCTTCGTCTGCGGCGCCCTCTTACTGCGCTCGGTTGAACACCATGCCGACCCTGCTGGGAGCGCGCCGCGACAGGCGGTGCACGATCACCTAAAACTACTCTCCAGCCTGATGCGCCATGACTTCGTGTTCCCGCTGGACGGACTGGATGCCAACCGCGAGAACGCTGAAAAGCAACTCGTCGAAGCTGGCGCCTTAAAGCTCACCGATCACGGTTATGAACTCGCGCTCGATGTCCACAGCGCTCGCCTCGCTCGCACTTGGTCGAGGCTAATCAACGATGTGGTCAGCTGTTATCGTGCCTGTCTTGGTGAGCTTGCCGAATTGCCCTCGGGCCTGGCCCATAACAAGCTTCAAGCGCACCTGCTGGGGAAACTCAAAAGCGCCGCTACTCGCGGCGAGCTACTCGAGCCCGAATCGGCCGATAAGGTAACCATTGGTCTGGCGCTGCGACGTTTCGGCGAGATCGGCTTGGTCAAGGATGATGCAGGCAAAGTGCTCATCGATTCGGACTTACTAAAAACCGTGCTGGCCGGTCTGCTCGACGCATGATCGGAATCGACGCGGCTGGCGCCGCGACCGATAAACCACTGCGCTGCCTGGCTCGCGAGCAAGGCTGGGCTCTGCCCGACTGGTGGCCAGGGGGGAGTTTGGTCGGAAAGCTGCCGGACAGCGCGGATGAGCGGATACAGCGAGCACAGGCGGTCGGGCGCCTGCATGAGACCGGCCTTGAGACCGAAGAGCGACGCAAACGCGGTGCCCATCTTACCCCCGGCGACCTTGCTTTAGAGCTTGCGCAAAATGTCGCCAGCGAAGGCAAGGCTGCGCGGTCAGTACTCGACCCTTGTTGCGGTGCTGGGGTTTTCTTAGTCGCCGCGCAGGCGCTTAGCGAGAGCCGCCTTGAACTGCATGGCAGCGATCTAAGTGAAGCCGCGCTGCATGCAGTTTGGGCCAGCATGGCGTTGGCCTTTGCCGATTGGCAGCAACCTCCGACTCTGCACCTTCGACAAGGAGACGGCCTCCTGATCGAGCTTCCCTCCTGTGACTCGGTTCTTACCAACCCGCCGTTTCGCTCAACGATGCGCCAGGTCGCTGGAGACGAAAAAGCCAATTTTGCGCTCTATCGGCAGCGCTGGCCGCTGGGGGCTCGCGGGCGCTCGGATTTGAGTTCTGCCTTTATCGAAGCCTGTGCGCGCAGCTTGGTGCCTGGAGGTCGGATGGGCATCGTTTTACCCGAGGCACAACTCGCCGGCGAAAGCGGTTTGGCTTTGCGGTGCTGGCTCTGTGAGGCGGGCGACCCGCTACGCTTGCTCCATCTCGGCAGCCAGGCCTTCGCCGACGCCCAAGTGCGAACTTGCGCACTGACCTGGCGAGCAGGCGCTGTTAATGGCGCTCAATTTACGGCGCTGGAGGGTGAGCAGGAACTAAAAGTTGACCTTGCTGCGCTGGCCGATGGTGGCTGGGCTCGACATTTCATCAACCCCCATAACCCACCGGCGCTGAAGCCACGGCATCGGCAGGTGCCGCTTAAATCCTTATGCGATGTGCGGCGTCTCTTTACGGACGACTTCTACTTTGTCGGGCGAGCGCTGCGCGAGGCCGAGGGTGACAGCGCCCATAAGGTATTGACCGTGCGCCATATCGACCCAGCCCATCACCATTGGGGAAAGCGAACTGTACGCGTAGCCGGAACTCGCTGGCAACGGCCGGAACTCGACTGGAAAGCGCTGCGCGCAGAGGACCCTAAAAGAGCTGAAAGCCTTAATAAGCGCTGGCAAAAAAGTCGCATTATTTTGGCAACACGAGGGGCTGTAATCGAGGCCTGCCGACTGCCTCCCGGCGCCATCGCTCAGGTCCCCTTAATTGAACTCTTTTGTGACGACGAAGAACAAGCCTCGTTGATCTATGCTCAGCTTTTGTCACCAGCGACTACTGCCTGGTACCTCCGCCATCATGCTGCCATGGACCAAACTGGAGCCGGGATCGACCTGCGCGGGGCAGCCTTAAAACAGATGCCCTTGGTGGCAGCGAAAGACTGGCCCGAGAAGCTTCGCCGGCGGGTGCTCGAGGCCCTCGCCAAACTCGAAAGTAGCGACGAGTTCAATGCTGAGCGCTTACTCGAGCTGCAGCGATTGGTGGGCCAACTTCATACCGGTACCGACGAGCAGACCTTAGTCTGGTGGTGGGGGCGCACGCCCAAACAGATGAGCAGACCGGAGAGCCTTTACCGTTGACGCGCGGCCGGGGAGGCTTCAGTTAATCCCCCCCCGATCGAGGACTTCAGGTGTCACTGCTGAAACGCTGGAACAAACGCAAAGCTAAAAAAGCTCTTCGGCGACTCGTTAAGATCGGCGAAAAAATGCGCCTGCGCGTCGAAGAGGTCTCAAAGG
>JAPKCE010000344.1 GCA_028823075.1 Myxococcota bacterium | reverse complement strand
GTAAGTGGCTGTCGAGCGACGAAGAGCGCCAAGCCTTCTTGTTCTGTAGCCAACTTCCCTGGGTCGTCATTGGCGCTCGCGATTAACCGCAGCTCCCGAAGTTGGATTGAATAGAAGCCCTCGATCAGGGGCGACGTTGGTCGGAGGATTTTTCGTTGGGTTGCCCTTGGTTGCCTAACGTTCTTTCCGGCTTTACAGGCGGCAAGGGGGGATTATGATCTACTTAGACCATCACGCCAGCACCCCGCTTGCTCCCGAGGTCATCGCCGTGATGGGCAAGGCCATGCAGGAGTTGTTTGGCAACCCAGGCAGCGTCCATGCTCCAGGGCGGGCTGCACGCGCGGCAGTGGATCAAGCTCGTCGTCGAGTAGCCGCTTTAATCAACAGCCGCGAGCGCGAGATCGTTTTTACCTCGGGCGGCACCGAAGCTAGTAATCTAGCGCTGCGCGGGGCTTGGCGAGCGCGGCGCGCTGGCCGAAACCGCATCATCACATCAAGCGTCGAGCATCCTGCGGTTCTAAGCGCATGTCATGCTCTCGAAGCCGATGGCGCAGAGCTTGTCCTGGTACCGGTCTTGCCCGGTGGCGAGTTGGACCAAAATGCCTTTAGTGATGCCCTGGATGAGACGGTCGCTGTGGTGTCCATCATGCATGCCAACAACGAAACCGGCGTGATCTTCCCAGTCGAGGAATTGGCAAAACAAGCGCGGCGCTGCGGCGCCTGGATGCATGTGGACGCGGTCCAGACGGGCGGGCGACTGCCGTTGGATGTTAACCGGCTCGGCGTTGATCTGCTCAGCCTTAGCTCCCATAAAATTCGTGGCCCTAAAGGCGCCGGAGCCTTGTTCGTTAGCCGGGAAATCGATCTGCAACCGATCACTTTCGGTGGTAAGCAGGAGGCCGGGCTGCGCGCCGGCACCGAAAATACCTTGAGCATTGTCGGCTTTGGGCGCGCCGCTGAGCTGGCCAGGGAGGGGCTCAGCAGCGAACCGCAGCGCTTAGCCGCCCTGCGCGACGGCTTCGAGGCCCAGCTCCTTGAGAGTTTGGCGGGTTTGCGCGTTCACGGCGCCTTGCAAGAGCGCCTGCCCAGTGTGACCAATTTGGGGTTTGATGGGATCGAGGGCGAAGCGGCCCTGTTAATGTTGGACATGGCCGGCGTTTGTGCCAGCTCCGGCTCTGCTTGTGCGTCGGGTAGTCTGGAGCCGAGCCATGTCCTGCTGGCGATGGGATACAGCGCCGAACAAGCTCACGGCTCGATTCGCTTTAGCTTTGGCCATGGCACCCGAGCAGAACAGCTTGAACGCGTTGTAGAGCTTCTGATCGAGAAGGTTCCGCAACTGCGCGCCTTGATGCTGACTATTTAGTAGCTGAGCAGCGTCTGGCGCATGACCGCCGTCGTAAATCATGCTAACCCGCCTCTCGTTCGGAGAACCTTTATGCGCCGTTTCAACTTGTTATGGGTTGCTTTGTTACTGAGCACCTCGAATTGTTCTTGCGACGATGAAGTTATTCACGCGGCCAACACTTGCGATCTGCGAACGGTCTGCGGCGCAGGAAAGGTTATGCGCCATAGCGTTTGTGCTGCCGAGCGATGTGCGGGTGACGGCGATTGTTGCTCGGGTCAACGCTGCGGTGCGGGCGGCAAGTGCGGTCCTGTAGAAGACCGTTGCCGAGCCGACGAAGACTGCAGCGAACCGGGGTTCTACTGCATTGAAGAAGAAGGTAATGAGCGTTGTCGAAGGCCGCGTTGCGCAAGCGCAGCCGATTGCGCCTTAGGGACCTGTTTCGAGCGCCGTTGCGTTATTGAGCCGCCCTGTTTGGCGGGCTGTGAAACGGGATTTTTATGCGATGTACCGTCGGGCAAATGTCTGCAGGCTCCAGTAGGTGCCGAAGGTTGTGACCAGAGTTGCAAGGTGGGTCAGCGGTTAATGCTCGAAGACCTTCAGACGATGCGCGGCGCGTTGTGCTGCGCGACGCGTTGTGAATGCCGAGACCTTCCCGATATCGCCCCACGGGACATCGGTTTATATCTCGACGCCAGCGAGCTTGGTGGCTCTATCGCGGTTGCAGCTTACGAGCGCCATTTTGGTGACCTTGTCTTTATGAAACTTGCCACCAGCGGCGCTCTTGAATTGCTGGAGTTCGTCGATGGCTTTCCACAGCCCACGCAAATTGCCGGCCGCGCCGATGGCCCGCGTGGCGGTGCGCTGGAGCCCGGTGTGGACAGCGGTCGCTTCCCGTCGTTGGCGATCGTCCGCGGCGAGCCGCAGATCGCTTATCAACGGGCCGACGATGGTGTGCTTATGTATGCCTGGCGAGATAAGGGTGTCTGGACCACGGTCACCGTCGATTCGAGCGGCGATACGGGCTACGAGCCAGACTTAGTGATCGACGCCGAAGGGCGGCCTCATATCGCTTACTGGACTCGCCTTAGTGAAGGCCAAACGGCGCTTAAATATGCGGTCGCCGACCGTCCATCTCCGGACCATCCTAATCACTTTCATCTGTTGACAGTGAGCGCAGCCGATTCGTGCATCGACGGCTGCGGCGAAGCTCAAGCCTGTGTTCGCGGTGAAAACGGCGAGCGCTGTTTGCCTGTGGCCGAGGGCTGCGAAAATTGCGGCGGAGGACGCGCATGTGTGCTGGACCAAGAACTCGTCTGTGAGCCGCTCGCTCATCGCGTCGGAGCTGTTAGTGGCGCCAGTTTGGGCCATGCTCCCGAATTATTGCTGCGCCCCGATGCCGCGATTATCGTCTTTGGCGATCGCCAAACGCAGACTTTGCGCGTGGCCCAAGTTGTTGGCGGCCGAACTCAGGGTATCTTTACTCTCGATGGCGATGGAGTCGCCGAGAACGCTTTGAGCCGGGGGCTGGGGCGTAGTCATGCGGCAATGTTCGATGCGGCAGGCCAATTGGTTGTGTTTTATCGCGATGAAAACAGCCAGGCTGTACGACGTTACCAAGGTAGCATCGACGGCGCTGGCGAACGCAGCGTAATCGATGACGGCCGGGGCACTAGCGATGAGCCTGGAGGGCTCGACCGAGTCCAAGGTTCAGATCTCAGCGTATTGCTCAGCGGCGACAAAGAATACGCTGTGTTTCAAGATCAAAGCATGGGCGATGTGAGCGCTTGGATTGCCGGTGAGCGGCGCCAAATTCGTTCTCAACTGCTCGATGGTTTCTCCGCTCGTGTGGTGCTTGTGGGCGAGCAGCCCTATGCGGTGCACGGTGGCGTAAGGACGGATCGCGATGGCGTTTCTCGCTTCGGCGTCGTCGTGGTCGGCCTCCAGTGAAGCGGATTTTCCCTCTAAGTTTAGCTTTTATTCTCGTCGCCAGCGCCGCTTATGCGGGTGGTAAACGGGGCAAGGTGAAGTGGGTCGTTCCCAGCGACCCGCTGCAGTTAGCCAAGCCGAGCTGGGTACCTGCACCAG
>JAPKCE010000343.1 GCA_028823075.1 Myxococcota bacterium | reverse complement strand
TTCACACATGGATTTGCATGTCGGTCCTTTGATGATGCTTGGCCCGACCATGGACCCCCAGGTGGCGCATGCCATCAGTTTGCGGGTGCCGCATTTGCCGATTCGCATGATCGAGCATGCGCGGCGCGCTCAATGCTTTGCCGAACGGCTCGACCAAGCGGGTCTGAGGGTGACCTATCCAGGCCTTGAAAAGCATCCGGACCACCAACTGTTTCGCCAGATCGGTCGCGCCGACTATGGCTTTGGAGGTTTGCTGACCATCGATACGGGCAGCCGAGCATGTGCCGAGGCCTTGATGGATGACCTGCAAAATACAGAGGGCTTTGGCTTTATGGCCGTGAGCCTGGGCTATTTCGATACCCTGATGTCCTGTTCGGCGAGTTCGACATCGAGTGAACTCACCGATGACGCGCTGCGCGCTGCGGGCATTGCCCCGGGGCTCTTGCGTATGTCGATTGGCTTTACCGGCAGCGCCGAGCAGCGTTGGCAGCAACTTGAGCGCGCCTTGAGGCGTACGGGCCTGCTGCGTGGGTGATCACAGGCTTGCTAATACAGCGCGTCTTGCCGCCCCCTTTTCATAGGTGCTCGCAGCAACAGCCAGCTAGCGTGCGCAGGTAGAGACCCCGGCGCCGACGATATTCAAACCCGTGTCCGAATCGTGCACCGTCAAAACCCCAGTCTCGTCGATGCGGTATACGGTGGTGCTCTCTCCCATGCCGTGTTCACGCACAAACACGTAAAACTGGCGATCCCAGGTTGCGAAGGCAAAGGTGTCGATGCGCTGGGGCTCTGGCAAACCCGGTAAGGCGATGCGCCGTTTCAGCCGGCCGCTAACCTTATCGAGTTGCGCCAACAGCGCCGGACGCTCGAGCGGCAGCATAGCCCAAAGCTCGCCGTAGGTATTGCCACTCAACTCCGATTGGCTGGGCAACTCGCCAAGGGTCTCGATGCGCCAAGTGGTCGTGTTGAGGCGAGCGAGGTGACGCCGGTTAGCGACGAACATTTCGTCCTCCCAACCGTCGACCCGGCGCGTCGCGAAGCCCATGCCAAAGTGACCAAAATTGCTTTGGTAGCTCGTCGGGGTGCAGCTCATTGTCTCAAGGTCCAGTGCGTATAAGCTGTCGTCGGCGTAGCGCAAATAGGCGACCCCGTCGCGCGCCACGGACATCGACGCTGGAGTGCCTGCGTAAGCCCCGCAGTCGATGTCGGCGAGATGGGTGAACGAAGAATCCTGCGGGTCATAGGTGTAGATCGCCTGGGTGTCCTTATCGATAACTTAGATGGCGTCCTCGACCCCGGTACAGTCGTCTTCTGGTGCCGGAGGCTCTTCAACCGGGTCGGGGTCAACGGGGGGCGCGGGGTCCGCAGGGGCGATGGGTGCTGGAACAGGAGCGGCTTGACGTGGCATCCGGTGGAGGCTGTCGTCGCCACAGGCAGTGAACAACAGTAGCCAAACAGCGAAACCGCCGAGACGTAAAAAGCTGAATCGTGAAACCATGAGGATCTCCTTTCGGGAGTGCTAGGTGAGCATACCATCAATTAATTTTGTCATTACTGATAAAATATGCTTGTTTAGATCAGGATTTTTGATCAATGGACCCAACTCTTCTACAGCTTGAAGCGCTCGACGCTATCGCCCGGTGCGGTAGCTTTGGCGCCGCTGCAGCCGAGCTGAACCGCGTGCCCTCGGCGCTCAGCTACCTGATCAAAAACCTTGAATTGGAAGCCGGCCTTTCGCTCTTCGACCGCACTCATCGGCGCGCCACGCTCACACCTACCGGTCGACGCCTTTTAGAACAGGCTCGGTTGGTGCTAAAGGAGCGAGATGGGCTGACCGCGCTGGCTAGTGAACTGCGCAGCGGCTGGGAGCCCGAGCTGCGCGTTGTCGTCGACGGTGCTCTTCCGCTGGCCCCCGTCATCCGCGCTATACGCGCCTTCGCAGAGCCCGAGGTCCCGACCTTCTTGCGCCTCGATGTCGAGTACCAAGAGGGTGTCCTGCATCGCTTCGAGCAGGGTGCGGAGCTGGCCTTAGTGCTGGGCTTCGAGGGCGGCGGTGGTGAAGAGGGCCTGCACTGCACCCCTCTAGGCGAACTGGTGCTGCTGCTGGTGGCAGCCAGCGACCACCCCATCGCTAGCTCAAAACGCGAGGACCTCGATCAACACAACCATGTGGAGCTGCTGGTGCGAGACTCGGCTCCAGCCTTTGAAGTCGACCGCAAACCCTCGTTCATGGGCAACCGCAACGTTATGTTCCTGTCTGACTTTCAGACCAAGAAAACAGCCTTGCTCGGCGGCGCCGGTTACGGCTGGATGCCGGCCCACCTGATCGCCGACAGCCTGGCGACGGGCGCCCTCGTGCACCTGGAGCAGGAGGTCAATCGCTGGACCTATTTTCCCCAGTTGGTGCGTCGCCCCGACCAGCCTTTAGGACGTGCAGCGCAACTGTTTATCGCCAACCTTTGCCTCCCGTTCGAGGCGCTCGTGGCGACGGAATAGATTTCTTGTAGAGCCAGGCCAAAGCTGTGGCGCAGCCCCTTATTAACCAGCCTAACGACCGTACTTAACGCTGCAGCCCCAGGACGAGTTGCTCGCTTGGCGCACCCTTTTACCTGCGGCGAGATCGGCCAGCGCATCGGAGAGGTAAGCCTTATAAGCCGCCCCGCGCTTGCCGCTAGGCGCGTTATCGGGTGCGCCTTTAAAGACCAGCTTACCTTTGGCATCGATGACAAAGATATGAGGGGTCGTCTTGGCGCCATAAGCTTTGCCTACGGTGCCATTTTCATCGACTAAAATCGGGTGTTTCATGTTCCACTTTTTAGCCGCTGCGCTGTTCTTCGCCACGCCGTGCCCCTGACGCCCTTTGGCGCTCGAGTTAATCGCCAGCCAGACCGTGTCTTTGTTGATGGTTTTTTGCGCCATCGTCTCAAACACGCCGCCTTTTTCGTGCACGGCGACGACAAAGGGGCATTCCGGATTGAACCATTCGAGCACAATGGTTTTACCCTTATACTTAGCCAGCGAATGCTTGTTGCCGTCTAAATCACTAAGCTGAAACGCTGGTGCGGTATGACCCACCGATGCTTTTTTCGGCGCCGCATGGGGCTCGGTTTCGCCCGAACCACAATTTCCACAATGCGCCAAAACCGGCGGCGCTGTTTGTGCCGAAAAGGCAAAGCAGATGACGAAAGATAATAGGCCTAATTTACGAAGTTTCATGGTTTAATCCCCTTTAAAATGTCGGTTTGGAAAGATTCTATTGAAGATGGGCTAGAGACTGTAACCGTCGCCCAGAGCACTTGGTTTTCTGAATCCGAAGCTAAAACAAAAGCAGGTAATTCACAGCGGTTTTTTGAACAATAACTCGTCGCATGGCCGTCGAGACGCCGATGCAGTTCAGCATGAGGAAACAACTCGATACGGGTATCTGGTCTCCCGGTAA
>JAPKCE010000342.1 GCA_028823075.1 Myxococcota bacterium | reverse complement strand
CATTCGGTGGCTTCGGGTTATGCCTATGACGACAATCAAGACTGGTCGGATAACGAATCTGCGCGCTGTTGGTGCAAACTCAACCCCGGCGACGCCGAATGCTCGGGAATGTTGCAACCGCTCATCCGCTGCAACCAAAACGCCGACGCTTTTCGCTGGCGCCACGCCAACGACCGCCAGGCTTTTCGCCTGGGTGGCAACAGTGGCGGCACGCTCTGTGGTGACATCGACAACGACGGCTGGATGGACTTGATCACCAGCGAAATCAAACATTGGGACGTTGGTGCCAACTCCGACGAATCGGAAATCTTGTTCAACAGCGGCGAAACCCCCTTGCGCTTCGACCGTCCTGGCAATGCGGTGACAGGCATCCAGAGACGCAAACCGCAGGGCTCGTGGGACGAAGGTATTATTACCAACAACCTCATCGATTTCGACAACGACGGCTGGATTGATCTCTACTTTGGCGGCACCGATTACCCCACCAACCGCGCCTTACTCTACCACCAGTTGCGCCCACGCCAGTTTGAAAAGGTGAGTCCTGATAAAGGCATCGATATGCGCCGAGCTCACGGCTCGGCAGTCGCTGATTTCGATCGTGACGGCGATCTGGATATGGTCGTCGGGCATAGCCGAAGCCGCTGCGGCGATAGCGGCGAATGCCTGAGCCCAGCGGTGATCGGATTTTATGAAAACACCGGGATATCAGGAAACAATTGGCTGCAGATCAAACTCGTCGGCGGCGCTGGCACCAACCGCTGGGCTATCGGCGCTCAAGTCAAAGCAAAGGCCGACGGCTTTAGCCAGATGCAAGAACTCAGCGCAGGACAAGGACATTACGGCAACCAAAACGACCGCCTGCTGCATTTTGGACTCGGTTCAGCCTGCACGGCCGAGATCGAAATCCGTTGGCCAGATCTCAACTTAAGCAAACAAACGCTGACGTTGCAGGCCGGCTACCGGTACGAGATCGTGCAAGGCGAAGCGCCTCAGGTACTCAACCCCTAATCTACTGACTTAAAGTCCCAGAATCTGAGCCGGTTGAGATCGCAAACCCCTGCCGAATTGAAGGCAACCCCCTCGGCCTCCAAAAGCGCGTGTTGGAGTTCAGGACGCACAACCTCACCACGACCTGAGACCATGCCCTTGGCATTGATCACTCGATGCCACGGGACCTCATCGGCAATTTCCAGCGGCAAACGTTTGAGCGCAAAACCCACTTGGCGTGCCGCCCTCGGACTACCCATCGCCGCGGCAACATCGCCGTAGGTACAGAGCCGGCCCGTTGGAATCTGGCGCACCAAGACATAAACCTGTTGATCAAAGCGCAATCGGATGCCTCCTTAGCGTAACCCTAGCTCGCTTTACTGCTAGGTCGCTATGAGGACGCTCTATGAACACGCAATTATTCGACCGCGCCGAAAGCGCCTGCGAGCTTTGTCGCTCGAGTGATGAGCTCGCGGCCTTTGAACCCCAGCCGAGCCGTAGCCAGGATTTGGGCGACCGCGCCCTGCTCTGCGCTTTGTGCAAGGCGCAATGTGCTCCCGATGCGGAATTGGACACCAACCATTTGCACTGTTTGCACGAATCGGCCTGGAGCCAAGTCGCGGCAGTTCAAGTTCTCGCCTATCGGCTACTCAGCCGCCTGAATGAAGGCTGGGCGCAGGAGTTGCGCGACCAACTCTACATCGAAGAAGAGGTACTTGAATGGGCAAAAAACGGGCTTAATGAAGGCAACGAAGAGATTGAGTTGGTGCGCGACAGCAATGGCACCGCGTTAAATAGCGGTGACTCCGTGACCTTGATCAAGGATCTCGATGTGAAAGGAACCTCTTTCACTGCGAAGCGCGGAACAACGGTCAAAAATATTCGCCTCAGCGATGATCCGGGGCATATTGAAGGGCGGGTCAACGGAGTAACGATCATGCTCAAAACCGAATTTCTAAAGAAACTCTAAATGGATGTATTAGCCGCTCTGGCCTCCCATCCCTTACTGGCTAACGCCGACCCGGAAGTGGTCGAATCACTGCGCGGGCGGGTGCGTTGGCACCACCTCCCTGGTGGCCGGCAATTGATGGGTGAAGGCGACAAACCGCTGGGCGTTTATGTTGTCGACCGGGGTCGCCTGCGCGCCACCCGAGTTGACGCCGAGGGCAACGCGCAGGTTCTGGGCGATATTCTGCCCGGAGAGGTGGTCGGGGAGCTCAGTATTTTAATGCAGCGCCGGCGCACCGCGGCCGTGCGCGCGCTGCGCGACAGTCGACTCATCTTTCTTCCAACCCCGGTGGTTCTGGAACTTTTTGCAAAAGCCCCGGAAGTTGTGATGTCGGTGGTTCGCGGTGCCGTTAGCCGCGCCGAAAAGCGAAACCCGCAGCCCCGCCAAGCCTTGCGAACCTTGGCGGTCATCCCGGCCGGTGAAGGCGCTCACTTGCGCGGGTTTTGCAAAGACCTAACAACGGCCCTGAGCGCTTTTGGAAAAGTGACCCACCTGGCGCTGCGCGACCGCGGACTTCAAGGCAAAGACCCGGACGAAGAGCATCTTGTTGATTGGTTGCACGAACAAGAAAAACACAATCAGTTCGTGGTTTTCGAAGCTGAACCGGAGATTTGCCCCTGGACACGCCGCTGCCTGCGGCAGGCGGATAAGATTTTAGTTGTCGGCAACAGTCGCGGCGAAGAGAGCCTAAACGCCGTTGAACGCTGGCTTAACTCCGACCAAGCACCGGCGGGTCTGGCCGAGCGAGACCTGGTGCTCGTTCACGACGAGCCTCTGCCGTTCAGCCAGACAGACGCTTGGCTAAACCATCGGCAAATCGCCACCCATTTCCATGTTCGCCAACGCAACCTCAGCGATTTTTCCCGCCTCGCCAGACTGCTCACGGGCGAAGCCAATGCGCTCGTTCTTAGCGGCGGCGGGGCGCGCGGGTTGGCTCATATCGGGGTCCTAGCCGGACTCGCCGATGCCGGCGTAACGGTCGATGCCATCGCCGGCACCAGCATGGGCGCGGTGATCGCTGCCTGGTTCGCTGAAGGGCATACTATCGACGCTATGGTCGAACTCGCTCGCGAATTTTTCGTCCGGCGCAAACCGATGAAGGAATACACCCTACCGCTGGTCAGTTTGGTTTCCGGGCACCGGGTGGATAAGGGTTTAAAGGAAACTTTTGGCGAGCGGCGCATCGAGGATATGTTGCTGCCTTTTGTTTGCACCTCATCGAATCTAAGCGACGCGCAGCGCGTACTCCATGACCGCGGCGTCATCTGGCGTAGCCTGCGCGCCAGTCTCGCTATTCCCGGGATTCTCCCTCCTGTACCTTTTAAAGGCGATCTTCTGGTGGATGGCGGAGTCCTTAACAATCTCCCGGCTGATGTCCTGCGCGAACGCTATTCCGGTCGCATCATCGCCAGTGATGTCGGCCAAGACCGGCCCTTGAGGGTGCCC
>JAPKCE010000341.1 GCA_028823075.1 Myxococcota bacterium | reverse complement strand
CGGCGACAACCACTTTTTAGGCCCTCTCGGCGGCGACGGCGTGTTTCTAGGGCCCGCCGATAACGGTGACATCAGCGTCAGCGGCAACCGCTTCAACGAGGTCGCCGGCGATGCCATCACCTTGCAAGATGTACAGGGCAGCAACAGTATTAAAGACAACGAGATCACGCCTCCGGTCGCTGGCGGGGGCGGTTCGGGCATAGTCCTGCTCGATGCGCCAAGCGGCAGTATAGAGGTGACCAACAACCAAATCATCGGCGCCACGTCGATGGCGGTCATCATCGAGCGTATCGGCGCCGAAGTGCTGTTTGATGGCAACCTCATCGAAGGCACGGTTCCACCGATCAACACCGGCGGAGACCATTTGCAGGCGGCCTATGCGGTCGCGTCGATCAACAGCAAAAACATACGAGTAACGGACAACATCATTCGTAAAAATGCCAGCGCAGGTATGGTTCATGACATGGGTGGATGGGGCAGCTTTTTGCGCCGTCCCGAACTGAGCGGGGATGCCAGCGCCTTCGTTCAAGGCAACAGCTTTAGCGACAACAACGACAATAACTTCGTCGTGCAAAATGGAGTCTCACAGACCGAGTTCACCGGACAAGAAAGGGACGGACCTGGAAGCCCACACGACCAGGCGGCCTTGCCCATGGGCGAACGCCACGGTCATACGCGCTGCGGCGACGGCCGCACCAACGGTATCGAGGTCTGTGATTCGAGCGACCCGTTGTCTCGGAGCGTCTGCCAACCCGGAACGTGTGAACTGCGAGACGAGCAACGCAGCAGTTCGGGGCAAGGCTTCTCTTGTTTCGTCGCCAGCGACCATACGCTGCACTGCGTTGGACAAAATATCCGCTCGATTTTTGTGCCGGGGGAAGGTGACAACGGCGACAACCCCGACCCCCGAGATTTAACGAGCATCGTCCTGGACAATCGAGCGATCGTCTCGGTAGCGGCAGGTCGACGGCACGTCTGCGTGCTCACCTTGAACGGGCAGGTCGGTTGCTGGGGAGCCGGCGAGAAGGGCCAACTCGGCAACGGCAGAGAAACACGGTTTAGCGGCTTTGCGCCGGTGACCGACGGCGCTGATCAGATACTCAGTAACATCTCGGGAATCGCTGCCCATAAAGATACCTCCTGCGCCTGGAGTCATGCCGGCGCCGTGTATTGCTGGGGTGCAAACTCCACCGGCCAGGCGGGGGCGGACCCGGCTCAGCAAACGCTTCTTCATGCCAACCTCATCGCCGAACCGGCGAATACCCGTGGATTCAAAGTCAAGGGCGCTGCGCGCGGTGATGGCTTTACCTGCTTGCTTACTGAACAAGGAAAAGTGCGCTGCTTTGGCGCAAATAACTCATTGCAACTCGGCATCACCAACGGCAACCTCAACAATGCCTGCCGCCAGGCTGGGGTTGATCAAATATGCCACTACGACCCGCAAGCGGAGATTAAGATCGGAACCCGTTCCGACCCGCAACCCCTTATCGCCAATTCGCTCAGCGCCGGTCGTGGGGCTTGTGCGATCACAACCAACAACCAAGTTTATTGTTGGGGGGTGAATACCCAAGGCGCCATCCCACGGACTGAACCGGCAGCGCTTTTAGGCGTTGGCGGACAAGGGCCAGGACAGGTCGAGCTAGGAGGATCGCAGCGCATCAGCATGGGTAAATTCCATGGCTGTATTCAGGCCACCAACCAGGATCTAAAGTGTTGGGGCAACGAGGGTATTCTGTGGAGCGGCAGTAACGGAAATTCAGCGACCGTCTCGCTGGCCACCGTCGGGATCGGCGATGAAAACCTAGGTGGCAGCGCCGAATTCTCTGCCGGCGCCAACCATACCTGCGCCATGCGCGAAGACAGGCAGATTTACTGTTGGGGTTATTGGAATGCTGCTCCCGCCCGAGATCCAAGGCCGGTGGAGACGGCGCACTTCGGAACCCTTCCCTAGTCCATCGATAAAGGGGGACTTAGCTCCGCCAAGCGTCCGATACGCCGTGTTCTTCCTTGCTGCGCCGCCGCGCACAGGCCAAAGAGCGGCGCACTTCGGAGGTTTTTATGCAACACAGCATCTCATTTCTTGCCCTTTTCTTCATCGCCTGTTCACCGCCCGTATCGGTCGGCGGAAATGGCGGACGTCAGGGTGCCGACGCAGGGCCTATTGCGAATCAAGATGCCGGCGAGCCGGCGCCGGACAGTGGACGCACCCCGCCCGATCCCAGTAATCGCTTTGAGCCCGGCACAGTCTGCGATTGCAGCGATGAATGTTGGGGGTCCGAGACGAACCCAGGTATCTGCGTCAAAGGCATCTGCATGCAAGAAGCAGCTGGAGCCTGCGCCGAATCCGGCTCGCGCGGCGAATGCGACGAACGCTCGCGCTGTTGGAGTATGGAAGGCTTAGAAGGGTCGATCTGCTGGCCAGATTGCGACGCCTATAATTGCGAAGGCACCTGCGACAACGACGGCTCCTGCGTGCCGACGGCCGACACCAGTTGCGATAGCGAATGCAGCGATTATTGTGGCAACGGCGGCGCGACCACGGACCGCTGCGACAACGTGACCTGCCCCGAGGGCTCGCTTTGCAACCCAGCCGACGGGCAATGCATCGAATCGGACCAGGGTCTGCCGGCTGGCAGCCCACCGAACTGTGTCGACGAGATTCCCGCCCTTAATGACTGCGACCCGAACGGCGGCGCCAACAGCTGCCACGAACTCATCCAGTTCGACCCTCCCCGCGCCCAAGGTTATTGGGATTACCCGCTCAACGGCGAGCGTGAAAACGACCAGTACCGCTCCTGGGCGCGTCGCGATTTAATGCTGCTCATCCGCCGCGCCACAGCGGCCACCAAATGCCTCAGCGAAGACTGGGAACACGCCGGGTATCAAGACCTTGGACTGGGCGATATGAGCGAACAAAACGGCGACATCCCCGGAACTCGCGAGAACCGCCCCGGGCATCCCGCCGGTACCCATGTCAACGGTCATGACATGGACATCGCCTATTACCAGATCGGCCAGTCCAACAACTGGCTTCGTCCGGTTTGTGAGCATGTGCAAAACGGTGAGGACCAATACCATTGCGTGGGCCAGCCCGTGACCCTCGACGTGTACCGCACGGCGCTGTTCATAGGCCGTTTGCACGATTCGCCTAACTTACGGGTCATCGGTGTCGACGGTAAAATCGGACCGCTAGTACGCAGCGCCATCGTCCAACTCTGCGGTGCTGGCTGGCTGCGCAACAGCGCCTGCAATCAGCTTCGCATGGCTTACGAAGAGACCGATCTGCAACAGGGCTGGTACCGCTTCCACCACCATCACTTGCATATTTCGCTCTCCAGCCCCGGCTAACAGAAGCTATGGACTTTCTCGGCAGTTTGACGCCACCGTAGTGATCTCTGAGATGAAAGTAAGAACCCTTTCGGGCACCAAGGAAACACCCCTCATCCGCACCTTTAAGTGCTTTGGT
>JAPKCE010000340.1 GCA_028823075.1 Myxococcota bacterium | reverse complement strand
CGGGCATAAACGCGGCGATAGAGAACTGTTGAGGGTCGTGGCTATGGGAATTATTGAGAATCGTCCTGCCTCGGTTTTCGGGTTAATGGCGAACCTGCGCTTTGCATGTTTGTTGGCGCTCATCGGGACACTGGCCGCCTGTTCCGACGATCCGGCCGACAAAACGCCTTACCCGTTTGTCACCGATGCTCAGGGAAGAGCGCTCATTTTAAGAGGCATCAACGTGATGTCCAATGCCAAATCCGACCCCCTTCGCATGCCGAACATCAGCCCAGAAGACGTCCGGCGCATGGTCGAGGACTGGGGTTTTAATCATGTGCGCTTCCTGATTTTCTGGGACGCCATCGAGCCTCAAAAAGGGGTCTACGACGACGCTTACCTTGAGCGCGTCGCCGAACGTTTAGACTGGTTTGCTGCGGCCGGAATCCATGTCGTTCTCGACATGCACCAAGATGTCTATGCAGCGCGCTTTTGCTGCGATGGAGCACCCGAATGGGCCATCCGAGACGACGGCAAACCCTTTGAGTTACAGGGGCAATGGTTTTTAAACTATTTCCAGCCGGCGGTGCGCGCTGCCTTTGACAACTTTTGGCGGGCGAGCGGCGAACACAGCGATCTTCAGGTTCATTATCGAGCCGCTTGGATGCAGGTTGTAAAGCGCTTTAAAGATCATCCGGCGGTTATCGGTTACGATCTCATGAACGAGCCTCATCCGGGCTCGATGATCGATGAAGCCGAGCTTTTGGGTTTGCCCAACCCGGCATCACCTTCGCCAATTTTTGACGAGCGTTATTTGTCGCCGTTTTACCAAAAATTAATCAACGTGATTCGTCAAGAGGACGTCCAAAACTGGATCTTCTTTGAGCCGCGCTACGGCGCCCCGGGCAACGGCGCTGCGACCTGGATCAGCGATCTGCACGACCCGCGAGAAGGCCCCCCTCGGCTCGCATACTATCCTCATATGTACTCCATCGCGTTGGAGGGCAGTGAACGCTACACAGTGAGCGATACCAGCGTTAGCGATTGGGAAACCGAGCGCAGTAAGGAGTTAGCGCGCTGGAATATGCCCATGGCGATCGGCGAATGGGGCCTCAGTCGCAACACTGAAAACTGGCAGGGCTTTGTGGCTGATGTGTTGACGATGGCCGACCGCATGCTCGCCGGTTGGGCTTATTGGTCTTACGACCCGGGGACCTGGGGCCTTATTGAGCAGGGCGACGAACGAGCCGAAAGTGAACTCGCCGACCACTTGGTCCGCCCCTATGCTCAAGTGATCGCGGGTACGCCAACGGCGATGAGCTTTGATGTTGGGAGTAAAGATTTTTCTTTGCGTTGGAGCCGTCGTGCCGGAATCGTCGGCAGCAGTAAAATCTATGTCCCGAAAAAGCGTCATTATGCGCAGGGTTTTACGGCGCGCTTGAACGGGAAAATAGTCGCTTTGGAGGGCGCTTGGGACGGTATTCGAGAAATACTAACCGTTGATTTGCCGCTTGATGGGACCAGTTTTCACCTGCAAATTATCAGCGCCCCCAGCGAATGAGCAAACGTCCGTTGCCCGAACGCTGACCCGTGCTGGTGCTTGCGTTGCTCAGGCCAAAGACGAACGAAGAGCCTCCACCTCCGCCTACCGCATAGCCGCCACCGCCACCAAAGTAACCGCCACCGCCTCCGGCGTCGTGGTATTGTCCGCGGCCACCTCCGACCCCGATTGAGCCAGCGACACCACTAGTTCCTGCCGAGCCTCCTTGGTTTTGTGTTGCGCCTCCACCGGGAGTTCGACCGCCGGAATGGGATTGCCCCGGTGAGCCTGACAACCCTCCACCAGCACCGCCTGTGCCATGGTTGGGACTGCCGGTATTGCCTCCTCCGCCGGCGCCCGCGACGATGACCCGACTTTGCAAGGTTTGACCCCCGCGGCGCAAGTCGGTTGCGCCTCCGCCTCCGCCTCCATATTGCCCGCCGGGACCACCGCCATTAAAGCCGCCTGCGCCACTCATGGTCCCTTTGCTACCGACATAAACCCACAACGTTTCACCGGGCGTTACCGCCAATTCCCCGGTGGCATAGCCTCCGGCACCGCCGTCGTCTTGGTCAGGCATACCCGAGCCGACCGAGCCACCGCCTTGAGCGCCCCACGCTTCGATGGTGATGCTGCGCGCGCATTGTGGCACGACAAAGGTTTGCGAGCCGCCGGTGTATTCGAAGTTGCGAATATCGCCTGCGCACCCGTTGAGATCACAACTGTTATTGCAACTGTCATTATCGTCCTGATTGCCGTCATCGCATGTCTCTTCGCCTGCATGCACGATACCGTCACCGCAGCGCGCACTTTGGCAACTGTTCAAGCAGGCGTCGGTGTCGACCTGGTTCTGGTCATCGCAAGTCTCCTGGCCCTCGAAAATAAGCCCGTCACCGCAGCGCGCGCTTTGGCAGGTGTTCAAACAGGCGTCGGTGTCGACCTGGTTCTGGTCATCGCAAGTCTCTTGGCCCTCGAAAACAAGCCCATCACCGCAGCGCGCGTTTTGGCAATTGTTCAAACAGGCGTCAGTCTCGACCTGGTTCTGGTCATCGCAAGTCTCCCGGCCCTCGAAAACAAGCCCGTCACCGCAAGCCGCCAGCACGCAGCTATTTAAACAGGCGTCCGTTTCGATTCGGTTGCCGTCATCGCAGGCCTCTTCACCCTCAAACAGCAAACCGTCGCCGCAGTTCGCTTCGCCACAACTGTTGGTGCAAGCGTCGTTGTCGCTGTTGTTGCCGTCGTCACAAGCTTCGACGCCGTCTTGAAGAAAGCCATCACCGCAAACCGCAGCGCTGCAATCGTTTAGGCAGGCATCGCTTTGGATTTCGTTGCCGTCGTCACAGATTTCGAGGCCTTCGTGGACTAGGCCGTCACCGCAGCGTGCTGGCGCGCAAGTTGAGGTGCAAGCATCGTTGTCACTGACGTTTCCGTCGTCACAGGCTTCAAACCCAGCGTCTCCCTCGGCGATATCCTGGCGCCGGATGCCATCGCCGCAGCGCGCCGCCAAACAGGCGCTCGTGCAGCTGTCGGTTTCGCTTTGGTTTCCATCATCACAAACTTCGCCGTCATCAAGGCGTCCGTTGCCGCAGCGTTCTTGGCGACAGTCGTTGTCGCAGACATCGCCCAGTGCGATGTTTCCGTCGTCGCAAGCTTCAAAACCTTCGTCCTCAGGTCTTAGGTCGTGGCGTTGCACACCGTCGCCGCAGCGCGCCAGGCTACAGCCGTTGGTGCAACGATCAAGCCCGTCGGCGTTGCCGTCATCGCAGTCTTCACGCTCGCTCCATACGACGCCATCGCCGCAACTCGCTGGAGCGCAGTTGCTCAAGCAGTCGTCATCGTCTTCCTCGTTACCATCGTCGCAGCGTTCGCCTTGTTGAACGATTCCATCGCCGCAGCTCGCCGGTTCGCAGTTGTTACAATCATCTGTGGGGTCGTCGTTACCATCGTCGC
>JAPKCE010000339.1 GCA_028823075.1 Myxococcota bacterium | reverse complement strand
GACTGCAGCTTGCGCGGCGAGGCTAGCTGTGGCTCGGGTTATTGCGCACGACTTGATAGCGGCGCTGCTGTCTGTTCGTCGAGTTGTGGTTCCTCCTCCGCCTGTCCGGGGGGTTGGGTTTGCCGTGATGACCGGCAACCGTCGCTCTGCGTTCCCGCAGCCAACAAACGCGAATGCAAGAGCGATACCGATTGTCCGTTGGCACATCGCTGTGCGCCGGGTGGCGCTTGCGTCATTCCCGCCCAGCGAGCTCACTGCTTACGTTGCAGCGACGCCATGCAATGCACCGCCAGTTTGCTTTGTCAGCAGGTCGGTGAGGGCCTCGGCGAGGCCTGTTTGAACCCCTGCGATAACGGTAATTGTACGGAGGGCGCGGATTGCGTCGATGGCGCCTGTGTTCCCGTGGGAGCTTGTGGTCTGGCGGCAGACCTCTGCAGCGCTTGCTTGCGCGACGCCGAATGTGGCGGGCGCGACGATTACTGCGTGCGCAACTTGCAGCTAGCGGCTTCCTTTTGTGCCCGTGATTGCTCGGAACAACCGTGTCCTTCAGGCTTTCGTTGTCAGGGCTTTGAGTTCGGATCGCAATGTGTTCCCGAGGACGGGCAGTGCACTGGACGCTGTTTGGGTGACCGCGACTGTCCGCAAGGTTTTGCTTGCAACGATGGACGTTGCGCTCATCTCGCCGAGCATCGGGGGCTCTGCGCTCCTTGCGGCGATGACGGTGACTGCGCCGCTGGACTCTGTATACAAAGCGCTGGTGGCAGCCGAGTTTGCGCTCCGCTTTGCGGCGACGCTCAAGAATGCCCGAGCGGCGGAGTTTGTGGCGCCGTGAGCGGCTCGCAAACCGCGGTTTGTTTGCCTCGAAGCGGGCATTGCCCGGTGGGTGTTGGCGCTGCTGGGCGTCGCTGCAGTGTCGCTGTAGACTGCTCCAGCGGCCTCTGCCTGCGCGCCACTGACGAGACTAAGGGACGCTGCGTTGAGGCTTGCGTTGCTGGTGTTTGTGCCGAGGGCTTACAATGCAGCACGCTCGGGGGTGTCGCGGTCTGCCTCCAGAGAGACGGTGCCGATGGCGCAGCATGCAGCAATGGCGCGACTTGCGCCGGTGGGCTTTGCGTGAGTTTGGCCAGTGAATCGATCTGCAGTCGAGCTTGCGCCGCCGATTTGCCTTGCGAAGAAGGCTGGCGTTGCAGCGCTGTCTCGGGCGATCGCCAGGCTTGTTTACCGCAGACCGATGGCGGCGGGTTGGGAGCGATGTGCCACGCGGGTGCAGCCTCTTGCAGTTCGGGCCTTTGTTTGGTGCAGCGCTCGGGGCCGCTTTGCACGCAACTCTGCCAAGCTAACAGCGATTGTCCCGACGGGTGGGGCTGTGCTTTCGTCGAGGGGCGCGGCATGCCCGAGGGCGGCGCCAGTGTCTGCTTGCCCGAGGTGGAGTCACCATGACCCGCTTTGTGTTCGCCGCAGCTGTGCTGCTTCTTTGCGCCTGCTCGGATGACGACGTTTACAGCCGTAACCGCCCGTTGTTGCGAAGCGGCAAGGCTAATGTTTCGACCGGTGAACAAGCGGTGGACTTTGAAGGGCCTGCCCAAGGCTTTTCTCTCGCTGGGCGCTGGGTCACCGAACGCTTTCGCGCCGCACAGGTCTCGAAACTCGATCTGCTCTGGGTGATCGACGGCAGCGACTCGATGGCCGAAGAGCAGGGCAAGGTGGCCGCTGCCGCTGCTCGCTTTGTCGAGGCTTTGGGAAGTCGTCAGGTTGACGCTCGTTTGGCGGTCACGGCCATGGACCTAACCGAGTTCCAAAGCGGTTGCTTAAAATCGATCGACGGGCAGCGTTGGTTTGACTTGGCGGTTAATAGCGCGCTGGCCACCGACCGTTTTCGCCGCGCTGTGGCGGTTGGCGTCGGCGGCAGCACCACCGAAGCCGGCCTGGTCGCCGGCCTGGTCGCGAGCGCTGGTGATCGCTCTTGTAATCAAGGATTTTTACGACCCGACGCAGCCTTTACTGTGATCTTCGTTAGCGACGAAGACGATCAGAGCCCGATGCAGCTTGAAACGGCGCGCCGCTGGATGCTCGCCCGGCGCGCCCAAGTCCATGCTGTCGTCGGCGCCGCAGGCCGCCTCTTGGCGCCAGGAATTCACGGCTGTATTAGCCCGGACCGCTGGCCTGCTATCGCCTATCCCGATCTGAGCACAGAACAGCGCGGTTCGCTTGACACAATTGCGGTGTTCGGGCAGCGCTATCGCGCCCTGGCAGCAGCCACGGGAGGGGTGTCGGTGTCTATCTGCGAAGAGGACTTCGCAGAGCCCCTCGCGCAGGTTGCTCTCGCGGCCGCTGGTGTACGCCAGCGTTATGGCTTGAATGTTGTTCCCGATCCGAATTCGATCGCGGTGCAGCTCGACGGTCAAGTAGTTGTTCGCTCGACTCCCGGTGGGGATTTTGGGTGGTGGTATGAAGAGGAAGGACGCAACGTGGTATTCGCTCAGGCCAACATTCCGGAATGGCCCGCTTCAATAGCGGTGCGTTATCTCGCCGCTCCTTAGGGCTTTTTTTGATACTGCGGTGACATTCGGCTCACCGCTTGGAGATTCTGCATGATTCGCATGCATCTAGGTGTTCTCGCTGCTCTGTCGCTGTTTAGCGTACCGAGCTTTGCGCAAGACGGTGATGAGGTCGGTGCTAACTGGGGCGGCGAAGGTGGCAAGATGGCCGCCGGCGAAGTCGGTGAAGCCGCGTCCGTTAAGGCGGGCCAAGCAGTCTACGACGACCTTCTTCGCGTTGATGATCGCGAACCTCCCAAAGGCACCCCGGTCGTTTGGGCTCGACTCTACCCGGTCGGCAAGAAATGGGAGATCGCTCTAGGCTTCGAAATGTCGGTGATCGACAAATACTCGAAGCATACTGGAGGTAAGCTCGGCGGGATTTATCATTTCGATGAACTCTTCGCTGCGCATCTCTACGGCGGTTATCTGCACGGGCAGCCGACTAGTCTTATGGTTAACGCCCAAGATGTTTCGCGCAACGCCGGGGGTTCCAACGTCTGCAACCCAAATGGAAGTGATCCAGCCACGCTACGCTATTGCTTGCCGGACACGAACACCATGAGTTGGTTTGTCGGTGGTGAGTTCATCGCCGAGCCTTTCTACGGTAAACTTAACCTGGTGTCCGAACTGGCATTGAACTTCGATATCTTTTTCGGCGCCGGCGCTGGTATCACGGGCCGCAAAGGGTTCTATACCCAGAGCGAAGGCCTCGTGGAGGTCGTCGATGACCCTGCGCGTGCGGGCACTGCGCCCTTCGTCAGTCTGATGGGCGGCGTTCGCGTTTGGGTGATGAAGAATCTCGCCTTGCGGGTCGAGGCGCGCAACTACAGTTGGGCCGCCGACCGTCCTTATCTTGAGCTTAACCAGCCCCAATTTGAGCAGGCGGATTACATTAACACCTGGACCATGACGTTCGGCTTGGGAGCTACGCTGT
>JAPKCE010000338.1 GCA_028823075.1 Myxococcota bacterium | reverse complement strand
GGCGCAGCTTGCCACCAGGCTTCGTCGGCTTCGAGCAGCGCGATCTCTTCGTCGACTAAACGTTCCCAGACGTAGATGCGAATGGTGGCGATGGTGGAGCGCAGCCCGCCTTCGCCGCCGGCAGCGTCTCGGAAGTAATGCACGCCAACCATATAGGCCTGACCATCTTCTGGCGAATCGATGTTAATGTTTTCAGGGCCGAAACCGTTGACATCATCGACATCGAGGACCGGGTCGTCTTCGGCTGCGCCAGCGCCCCAGTTGAGGCGAGGGTTACCACGCATATCCGGCTTGCAGTTTGCGTAATAGCAGTCGTTTGAGCCCGTATACGCGCCGCGGTCTGCGGTGCGAAGCAGATGCAAATCAACATCGGAGCTTGGGTGGTCCCACGTCAGTTCGATGTGAACCGAGTCACCGGGAATGTTGAGGAAATCCACCGTCGCCCATTCGCTCCAGACACCGTGCTCATCTCGTACGCGCAGCGCCGCTCGGTAAGCGCCGATAATGTCGATGCCGCGTATGTAGGTGTTGATGTTGTTCTCGAACTCAAGCGCGGTGGTCTCGCCCTCGGGAGCAACAAAACGCAGATGCGAATCGGTAGGAAGATAGGCACCAACATCGGGGTCTTCGCTAAAGCTCCATTCCTGGGCGGTGATCGCCGCGCCATTGGCGCCATAGGAGTCTTCACTGGTCAAAACGACGCTATCGGAGGGCGCAACCTGAGCGACGCCATTGCCGTCGCGATTAGGAGGTCCGCCGCTAACCGAAAGCACCCGCGGTACCGCCGTAGGCATGTTGTGCCCAACACCAAGGATGCCGAGGACGACCATCTCACCGTCCGGGACGTTGGTGGTAAAGCTCAAGCGGCTGGTGTAGCGTCGTAGCGCCGCGGGTTGGAATGCCAACTGTAGGGTGGTCGAAGTACCCGGAGTGACCACGAGCGGATGCTCGCGGCTAAAGGCGGGTTGCTCGATGAAGCGGAAGATGGAGCGTCCGGCCGCGGCTTCCGCCTCGATGCTGCAAAATCCCTGGGCAGGGTCTGTGGCATCAAGGGCGCAAAACTTGCCCATCGGGCAGGGGTTTTCGCCGTCGCAGGAGTTGCGCTCTTCCCACACACCAGCCTCGCCGGTTTCTTCGGCGGCGAAGGGCCCATCGACACAAGCCGCATTCTCACCGCCGCACCATTGTTGACCTTCGCAAGTTTGACAGTCGCTGCGCGGCGCTTCTCGAAAGCCGAGTTCAGCGCCGAAAATCAGCAGATCCCGCTCACCGAGGTTGGTGATCTCGACACGGCAGTTGGATTGACGATTGACCCCCGTGAAGCCGAAATCACAAGGACCATTGTCCCAAGCATTCGAGCCGACGCGAGCCACGATTTTGGCTTCTGGCAAGCCCATATTGGCACCCTGCCCACGGATGGCGACGCGCGTGACGCCGCAACCGAGTACGGCGCCGGCAGCGATGCAGGTCTCTTCGTCCAGCGCCTCTTCGGCGTTATCGGCGTTGGTATAGATCTCGATATGACCGAGCAATTGCCCTTCTTCCATAGCGAAAGTTGGCGTCCAGAAAACTTTCAAAGCGACGTAATCTTTACCCGCAAGAACCGGCTTGCCGGATTCAGACCAATCGAGCGCCAACTCAGGCAGTTGCGGGGAGTCTTGTGCGAGTCGGACCTCGTAAATGGTGAGCGGTACCGACGCCTTATTGGCGAGAACCACCGAGCGATGATTGAATAAGGAGATTCCAGCGGGGCCAAAGTCCAAAGCGCAATCAAACTCATCACCAACGGCGCAAAGGGGTTGTTCAACTGCCTCGTCGGCATGCTGGAGTTGCAGCATCGGCGCTACTTTGACGACGACCAGTTCGTCGCAATTGCATGCGGGTGATAAAGCTGCTGCTAACCAAATAAAGCTCGTCGCAAACCAACGCTTCATAATATCTCTCCATTTCGCCCACTGGGCGGGTACCACGGCTAGGCTCAAGCGCAATCAGAATTCGGAACCGGCAGCCGCTTTCGGAGGGGACTCCGGCAGGGGCTCAGACAGCTTTTGTTGCTTCGATAATATGGCCTCGACCGCCCCAAGGCGTTCGAGGGCGCGACTCAATTCGGGCCCGGCGCGCTGGTGATAGCGGCGATACAAGTCGCGGGCTCGCAGAACTGCCGCCAGGGCATCGGCTTCTGCGCGCTTGCCGCGCACCAAACCGACCTGCCTGAGAAGCTCCTGATGGCGGCCTTCCAAAACAACGCCAGCCGTTGGAAATAGCTCCAAACGTGCGCCGAGCAGTTCAACGCGGTCATCATCGCCGCGACGAACGGCCGGAGCCAAAAGCTCGACGAGAAGATCGATTAACCCGGAGTCTAAATCCTCGCGCTCGGTGAAGCGCCGCGAGCGAAACTGCATACCCAGTTCAAGCTTTAGAGCGGCGTAGCGCCGGTTCAACAACAAGTTATCCGTGTCCATACCTCGAGTGGTCGCCGGCAGCCAGCCGCCGCGCCGCACTTCAACTCGATCGCCATCCTGGATAAGGTGATAATCGCGTAGGTTCAAAGCGCCGACGAGGATTAATACCAACACCAACAAGGCGCCGATCACGACCCAGGGGAGCATCATGGAGCGGCCCGGTTTGGCAGTTACGTCCCCATCGATACCACTTGGCGGATAGGTCCCTGGCGGTAGGGTGTTCCAAACCTGCTGAGCAGCCTCGGGCGTGCCGGCTTCGACGGCGGGCGACTCATCCGAAAAATCATCGGGGTTTAGATGCCCTGCGTGGCTCGCCCAGCCCTCGGCAGCAGCTGTAGATTTATCCTCGCGCTCGTCACTCATTCGGCGCTCCCCCTACCCTCTATATTAGCGTCGATGCCTTGGTGGCAATCGGCCGCGAGCTAATCGAAGCTCTTAACCCCAACATAAGGCAAGTTACGATCCAGCCCGGCCGCATCAAGGCCGTAACCAACGACGAAGAGATCGTCGATGGTAAAGCCCAACCAGTCGGCTCTTTCACTGTTTTCACGCCGGCTCGGCTTGTCGAGTAGACTTACGAATTTTAGTGAGGCCGGATTGCGCTCCATCAGAACGGCACGCAGTTTCGCCAGGGTATGCCCGGTGTCCACAATATCCTCGACGACCAACACATGCCGGCCGGCGATATCCTCGCGCAGGTCGGTCTTAAGTTTGACCTCACCCGAGCTCACTGTGGCGTCGCCGTAGGAAGAGGCGGAAAGAAAGTCGACCTCTAGGGGGCGAGGTATATGGCGCGCCAAATCTGCCATAAAAACGTAGGAACCGCGTAGCACACCCACCAACACGATAGGCTCGTCAATACCATGGTAATGCTCGGTTATTTCAGCACCAAGTTCGGTAACCCGGGCAGCGATCTGATCTGCAGAATAGAGGACGTTCATGATTTCCTAGCTCAAACGAAACTGTTGTTGAGGACTTCGCCCACGCCACCAGCGCCGGGAACGATGTACTGG
>JAPKCE010000337.1 GCA_028823075.1 Myxococcota bacterium | reverse complement strand
CGAAGGCTATCGTTGCAACAGCGGCAACTGGGTACCGCTCAATGGGCCGGGTTACGCGGGCGGCTATGCAGGCTATTTTAGCTCCTGTCCGCCGGGTATCACCTGTATTCAGGGGTCGTGTACAGCATCTCGGGATCTGCCGATTAGCGCCACCTTTTCCAGCGATCAGATCGATTCGACAACAACCTATTTAACTTGGAGCGGGAGCGGTGCCGGCAGCAGCGTGGTGGGGAATTGCTCGCGAGACGCCCTGATACCAATCAATCTTCCGGTGACCTGGTTTCAACGGGTTCTGCTTCGCTAGTCCTTATCAGCTAGACCCTCCGAGAGGGGCTAAGTGAGCCAGCCCCCCTTAAAATCCTAACTCAGCTTGGCAATTACTTGCTTTTCGATCCAATTTTTGACTTCGAGGCAACGGATGTCTTCGTCCTCGATGTCGGAATCGATGCCTAGGCGCCAGGCGATGTCGCGGCGGCTTGGGTCGTCGTGCAGGTTTTGTAAATCCTCGATATAGGTTCGGGCGGTGATCTCGTTGGGGAAGAACCCGCGCTTAATGAGCTTGGGGATGCGGCAATTGACCAGCGCAGCCATGTCGCCCAAGTGGTATTCCGGATGGTATTGAACCGCCCAAAAGGTACCGTTTTTATGCTGCACATCGACGGCTTGAACCTTAGACCAGGCGTTACCGCAGAGGTTGATACCGTAGGGGCTCAAGTCGACGACCTCATCGTCGTGGCTTGTAAAAGCGTCGAAGACTTCGGGCTTTCCTTCGAACATGGGATGAGTTTTACCCTCTTGGGTGAGCTGAATTTTGCGGCTAATTCCCTGTTCTCTACCTTTGGCATTAGCTTTGATTGCGCCACCGGCTGCGACAACAGCGATCTGCGCGGCCCAGCAGGAACCGAAACTCGGAACTCCCGATTCGAAGCCGTCTTTGGCGAGTCGAATCTGTTTTCGCACCGGCTCGATGTCGTCGTTTAGACAAAGGCTACAGCCGGTCCAGGCGATACCATCGAACTCACTGAGGCCCTGGGCGTCGGGGAGTTGAACGCCTGGGTCGGCGGGAAAGAGCAGGGTGACTTCGAGAGGCAGGGGCGAATGGCGTTTGAGCATACGATCGTAAAGCTCACCTGCAGGCGTGGCGTTATTGTTGGTGAATTGGTCACGGCCTTCTTGGGTATAGCCGTCGATGACGAGGATTCTAATCGGTTTTTTCATGGGTTACTGCTTTGCCAAATCATCGATAATATTCGCTAGGTCGCTATATTTTTCACAGAGAGCATCGGCGCTGTGGCCGGCTTTGTCGGCGTCGCGCGATGCGGTGAAAAGAATAGCCTTCATGCCAATGGCGTGAGGGCCCTCAACGTCGTTGCTGTGACGATCGCCGATGTGAACCATCTGGTCGACGGGGAGATTGAGGCCTGCCGCGGCAACATCGAACATGGAACGATGGGGTTTAGAGCGACCGACTTCATCGGAATAGGCAAAGCTGGAGAAGTATTTTTTGAGCCCATGCTTTTCCAGGAGTTGGCGCAGCACTTTCCCTGGCGAAACGATGGCGTCGGAGCAGATGGCGAGTTGGTAACGACTGGCGAGCTCCGAGATGGCTTGTTCGGCACCGTCGATGAGCCGCGGCGCATGGTTTAGCTCCATGACTTCCCAGCCATAAACGGCTTTAGCCAAGGCTTCTTCTTGTGGGACTTCACCGAGCTTTTCGAAAACCCGCCGCAGCCGGAAATCGACCGTCCAGTTACAATACTCGACTTTCCAGGCGTGGCGGAACTCGACATCGACGCTGTCGCAAGCCGCGTCGACTTCGGCGGTTTGGCGCAGCGGCAGAGCCTGTTGCAGAAGAAAGCGACGTTCGTCATGCTTGGTGCGCAAGCCTAGCTTGGCTCGGTCGAGTTCATCGGAATCATCGATGACAATGGTATCCCAGAGATCAAAAGAGACGCCTCGGATCATGAATCACGCTCCACGGCAGTGGGTTCGGCGAGGCGGCGGACGGTCTCGGTCGCCTCGTAGAAGGGGGCAAAGCACGGGCGTTTAATGTATTTACCCGTGCCGCGCTGGGTGTGGAGTTTGCCGTCTCGCCACACGGTTCGACCTCGGCTCAAGGTGATGGCCGCGTTGCCAGTGACCTCCATGCCCTCATAAATATTGTAATCGATGTTTTGGTGGTGGGTTTTCGCCGAGATGGTGCGGGTCGCGCCCGGGTCCCAAACCACTAAGTCGGCGTCGGCGCCCACGCTGATGGAGCCCTTTTGAGGGTAGATGTTAAAAATCTTGGCGGTGTTGGTGCTGGTGACGGCGACGAATTCGTTGGGCGTCAGTTTGCCGCTGCGCACACCATGGTGCCAGAGTACGCTCATGCGGTCCTCAACGCCTGCCGTGCCGTTAGGGATGGAGCGGAAGTCATCTTTGCCGGCCAGTTTCTGGTCGGTGCAGAAACAGCAATGATCGCTCGCCGTGGTTTGCAGCATACCGGCTTGCAGGCCTTTCCACAGCGCGTCTTGATGTTCTTTGGCGCGAAAGGGAGGACTCATGACGTGATGAGCTGCCTCGCGCCAATCTTTACTACGGTAGACGGAGTCATTGATGATCAGGTGTTGCACCAGCACCTCGGCATAGACCCGCTGACCTTCGAGTTTAGCTCGGGTGACGGCTTCGAGAGCGTCGATGCAACTGGTGTGCACAAGGTAGAGAGGCACCCCGAGCACCTCGGCGATACGGATGGCGCGGTTGGCGGCTTCGCCTTCGACCTCGGGCGGGCGAGACAGCGGATGTCCTTCCGGTCCCTGGATATTTTTATCGAAAATCTCTTGCTGTAGCCGGTAAACCAATTCGCCGTTTTCGGCGTGAACGGTGCACAGAGCCCCGAGGTCCCGAGCCTGACTAAAAGAATTAACCAAGGTTTCATCGTCGCACATAATGGCATTTTTATAGGCCATAAAATGCTTGAAACTGTTGACGCCGTAGTCGCGCGTCAGTTGTGCCATCTCTTTTGCAACCGAATCATCCCACCAGGTGATGGCAACGTGGAAGCTGTAATCACAGGCCGCCTTTTCTGCCCATCCGGACCAATTATTAAAAGCTTCGATGAGGCTTTGCTGGGGCGCTGGGATAACGAAGTCGATGCAGGTTGTTGTACCGCCTGCCGCTGCCGCCGAGGTGCCGGTGAAAAAGTCTTCGCTGGCGACGGTGCCCATAAAGGGGAGTTCCATATGGGTATGTGGGTCGATGCCTCCGGGCATGACCAGGGCGCCGGTCGCGTCGATAATCTCACACCCGGCTGGGGCGTCGATGTTTTGGCCGATGGCGGCGATCTGCTCGCCTTGGATTAGGATATCAGACTTTTCGCTGCGGTCGGCGGTCACGATGGTGCCGCCGCGGATGAGTTTGCTGTTCATGATGACTCCTTGGTTCGATGAAGAGGGCTTATCCCATCCAGGTTTGGTCGGTTTGCAGCGTCCATTTGGTCG
>JAPKCE010000336.1 GCA_028823075.1 Myxococcota bacterium | reverse complement strand
CCTCGGGGTGATGCTTTTCGAACTGTTGGCTGGTCGACGCCCCTTCGAGGCCGATTCTCCGGCGGCGGCCATCTATCAACATGTGTTTCAGCCTCCACCCTCGGTGAGTGAGCTTAATCCGGGAGCTCCAAGCGAGCTGGCTTCGTTGACCATGCGTTTGCTGCGCAAGCGGCGCAACGAGCGCCCTGCCTCGGCCTGGGACGTGTTGCATCGCTTTGGTGTCCCAGCAGATCCGGCGCGGGTGGTGCAGTTATTTAAACCGGCGATGATCGGGCGCGCCGAGGAGTTGCTCGATCTGGTCAGCGAATTGCAACGCGTCGGCGAGCGCCGCTTTCGCACTGCAAGCCTTCTCATCGGCCCTGCTGGAATCGGTAAAACCCGCCTGCTCGACGAACTTTGTGAGGCGGCGCGCGGTCAGGGCTTTCGGATCCTGAGGTTTAACGCCTCCGAAACCCTGGAATCACCTTATAGCTACTTTAATCCTTTGCTTGAGTTGGTGGTGGACATCGCTCGCGACCAACCCCTTCTCGGGCGTCGTTTGTTGCGCGAAGATGCTGCGGTTATTGCCCGAATAGCGCCGCGTTTAACCGAGGTAGATTCGCTCGAAATCAGCGCTGCCGAGGCGCTCTCCCCTAACGATGAACGGCGCCGCGCCAAAGAGGCCTTATGGCGTGTCGCTTATCGCCTGGGCCGCCAGGAGCCTCTGTTGCTGGTCTGCGACCAACTCGAGCGCGCCGACGGTCTATCTCTCGAAGCTTTGGACTATATTTCGGATCGTATGTGTCAGGCCGCAGAGGGCAAGGGCGAGACGCTGCGCGCCGGCAGCCTAGCCTTGGTCGGCGCCTGGCGAGAGGGCGAGCGTAGCGATGTTTTAGCGCGTCAGCAGTCGGTCCGGCGCGTGGTGCTCAACCCGCTGCTCGATGATGACATCATTGACCTCGCAACCTCCTGCCTCGGCTCATCTCTCTCCTCAGAATTGGTTGGGGTGCTCGCCCAATGCAGCGAAGGTCTGCCCTTGGTGATCATCGAGTCCTTGCGCACTTTGGCCGAGCAGAAGGCCCTCAAGCGACGAGGTATGGGCCCATGGGAGGTTAGCGAGGGTGTTAATGCAGCTGAGATCGTTGAGCAAACCGGGCTCGGAGGCGGTCTAAACCAGTTGGTCGAGCGCTTACTTCAAAGTATCCCGAGCGAAGCTGTTTTAGTCCTCGGCACAGCCGCTATTCATCGCGACGAGTTCCGTTTGTCGGATCTTCACGAACTGCTTCAGGCTATGGAGCTAGAGCTTGAACAGGATGCGCTGTTGGATGCTCAAGATCATCTGATTCGCCACGGGATGTTCGTCGATGACACGCGCCATCGCGGGGTTTATCGCGTTGCCTACCATGCTCTGGGTGAACAGGCGCGACATCGGTTGTCCGATCAAGCCTACAGGGCGGCGCATCGTCATCTCGCGGTCGCTCGCTCGAAAAAGGAGCAGGTCGATGTCGATGAGGTCCTTTTCCATTCTACAAAAGGACATCACGACGAGTTAACCCTGACATATCTTCCGGACCAGGCTCTGCGCTTTAGTGAACTTGGCGATTCCGGGGCGGCGGTTAACGCTTATGAACTTTGGGCAGCGGTTTTTGATCGCCGCGGCGAGTCGCGGCCCGTCGAGCTTATCTCGGGTTATAGTGGTGTACTGCGCGATTTGGGTCGAAGCGGTGAGGCCGAAGTGATGCTCGTCGAGACCCTCGACCGTAAGGATTTGAGCCTCGAACAGGATAGCGAGTTACAGATGCGTTACATGGTGCTGCTGAGTGATCGCGGCGCCGGAGAAGATGCGCTGGAACGGTCGAAGGTCCTCGGGGCTCGCGTCTGCCGTTTAGGCCCGTGGCTGGCCGCTAAAGTTCAGCATGCCCGAGCCAACGTTTTACAACGCTTTGGTGACGCTCAAGAAGCGCTTGTTACGGCGCGTGACACCGTCCGGCGCATGAATGAGATGGAGGTTGAGCGAGACATGGCGCGCGCCTTACAACTCGTAGGGCTGACCGAAGAGCGAGTCGGCGACCTCGTCGCTGCGCAGGATTATTTTAGTCAAGCAATCTCCGTGGCCCGCCGGCTCGGTGACGACAACAACCTGATGATCGCCTTGGTCAATGTCAGCAGCACGCGCATTCGGGCAGGAGATCTCGACGCTGCGGAAGAGTCGGCCATCGAAGCCGAAGCGACCGCACAGCGCTTGCGCAACCCGCGCGCAGCCTCCATCGCTCGAGCTAACGTGGAATGGATTGCTCTGGAACGGGGAGCGACTCCGGCCTTGGACGAGCGACTTAAGCGTCTGTTGCAACTGCTTGAGGACTCCGGCAACCATTTTGCCGAACCCGAAGTCCGCCTACATCGCTCCCGTTGTTTAATCGCTCTTGGGCGCCGCGATGAGGCATTAAAAGATGCTGAAATTGGAGTCGAACTGGCTAAAAGAAGCCACCTTTGGCGTGAGCAAAGGTTATGCGAGGCAGTGGTTGCGCGCTTGCTCGGAGAGCGTCAGTCCTTCGAGCCCCTGATCACCTATATGGAAGAAGCGAACGCCTGGGACGAGGCCTTGCTGATGCGTGAATTGCTGGGCGAAACACTAGCCGAAGCCGATGAAAAGGAAGCCGCTCGTAAAGTCTGGATGGAGGCTCTAGAATCCGCTGTCGATCGCGGGTACGGAACCGCTGCCAAACGCCTCCGCGCTCATCTTGGCGAGGGGAGCTCATGATTCAAACGCGAAGCTGCCCCAACTGTTTGCGCAAAGTGGATGTCAGCGCCTTTAAAGTCGGTTTGCAGGTTCGCTGCCCCTATTGTCACAAAGAGTTTGAGGTGCTCGCCCAGCGTCGCCCTGGCGCGCCAGCGATAAGGCCGCGAGTGAGCTCGCGGTTTGAGACTAAGAGTCGTGTGCAGGTCGAGGGGTACGAGGGTCTAAAAGGGGTGGGTCAAGGCGCCATGGGCCAAGTTTTTGTGGCTTACCAGACTAAGTTGCGGCGCAAGGTCGCGCTCAAAGTTTTGTCCCAGGTGCATGCCGGTAAAGCCGGGTTCCTCGAGCGTTTCAAGCGTGAGGCTGCTACCGGGGCGCGTATCACGCATCGTAATGTTGTGCGCGTCTACGATTTGATCACGGGTATGTCTTACGACGGACAAGGTAAGGGCACCGAGGTCCACATCATCTCCATGGAATACGTTGATGGACCCCACCTGAGAACCCTTAGTGAAACGGAAAAGCCGCCTTTACGCGATGATACCAGGAAGGCACTCAGGCTGTTTCGGCAGATCGCCGCGGGCATCGCCGCCGCCCATGAACTCGGTATCGTCCATCGCGACCTAAAACCCGAAAACATCATGCTCGACCGCGAAACAGGGCTGTTGAAGGTTGCCGACTTTGGGCTCGCCTATTTTATCGACCGCGACGAGGCAGATGCGATCTGGGATACGCGTACTCGCATGACCATGGGCACGGTGGCTTATAT
>JAPKCE010000335.1 GCA_028823075.1 Myxococcota bacterium | reverse complement strand
CCACGCTTTGGTCGAGCCATTACGCGAGCCCACACCGGCCGAGAACCAGGCGTTTTGGAGTTGGTACGATGAACGAGAAGATGCGCCGCCCGCTCAATATCTGCGCAGTGGGCAGAAGCGTCGTGGCGGCTGTAGCCGCGAAGCCTACGGCGACCTGCTGATCAGTCGTTGGTGGGATGGTAGCTTGCGCGGCGGTTGGGGCGATCTGTTCCGTGGCGATTCCAGCTGCAACAGTTCCAGCGCTGATGTTGCCAACATGGGGCGTCATTTGAGTGGCGTCGTCTGCGTGCGTGGCACCTTCGCTGAACCGGCACCCTAAGCTCGTGAGGGAATGCCCGCTGCTTCTTCGGCGGCGCGGCGCAACGAGCTACCGCGCAACAGTTTAGCCATCGCTTCCATATCTTCGGAAAGGGCGCGGTCCTCTTCGAGAGGCAACACCACCGTTCGCACTAACTCATAGGCGGCTTGAACCCCTACTCCCGCCTTTAATGGTTGATGGAACTCTAGCGCTTGGCAGGCTGTCATCAATTCGATGCCTAAGACCAAGGCGACGTTGTCGATCACCGCGACGGCTTTATTGGCTGAGGTCATGCCCATGCTCACGTGATCTTCGCGGTTCGCGGAACTGGGGATCGAGTCGACACTAGCCGGGTGGCAAAACACTTTGTTTTCGTTGATCAGCGCCGCGGCCGTCACCTGGGTGATCATAAGCCCGGAATTTAGACCGGGGCGCGGCGTCAGAAAAGCCGGCAGGCCACTGAGCGCCGGGTTTACGAGTTGCTCGATGCGCCGCTCGGCAATATTGGCGAGCTCGGCGGTAGCAATAGCCAGGTAGTCCAGCGCCAGCGCCAAGGGCTGACCGTGGAAATTACCGCCGCTGATCGACAAGCCTTCGGCAGCAAATATCAGCGGGTTATCGGTGGCCGAGTTGAGCTCAACTTCGAGAACAGAGCGGATATGCGCCAAGGCGCCTCGGGTGGCACCGTGCACCTGCGGCATACAACGCAAACTGTAAGGGTCCTGCACTTTGCCGCAGTCACTATGGCTCGTCATCAGCTCACTGTTGGCGAGCAGCGCGCGCAAACGTTCGGCGGAGCGCTTTTGGCCGGGATGCGGGCGCGCTTCCATAATCAGTTCATTAAAGGGGGCATTCGTACCGAGCAGGCCTTCCAGCGAACAGGCTCCACTAATGTCCGCGAGGTCCGCTAGGCGCTCCGCCTGCAACAGCGCAAGACTACCCACGGCTAACATCGCTTGAGTACCGTTGGTCAGCCCCAAGCCTTCTTTCGCGGCAAGCTCGATCGGTTGCAGACCGGCGTCCCTTAGGACTTCCATCATCGGCATAAGGGCGCCATCACCGCGCCGACCTTTACCCTCGCCGATCAGTCCCATAGCGAGATGCGCCAGCGGTGCTAAGTCTCCCGATGCGCCCACCGAGCCTTTACACGGAATCAGCGGATAAATACGCTGATTTAGCATGGTTATAAGACGTTCAACCAGAAGGCTTCTCACGCCCGAAACACCGCGTGCTAAGACGTTGGCGCGCAGCGCCATCAAGGCGCGAGTTGGCTCTTCGCCAAGCGCTGCGCCGACGCCCACCGCATGACTCACCACCAAATTACGCTGTAGCCGCGTTAAGTCTTCTTTTGCCACCGGCGTTTCGGCCAAGGCACCAAAGCCCGTGTTAATCCCGTAGACCGGTTTGTCGCCAGCGGCGATGCGTTCAACCAGTGTCCGGCTCGCCTGCATGCGCTCTATGGCCTGGGGGCAAAGAGCGACCTTTGCACCGCGGGCGATGCTCTCAAGTGCTTCCAGGGTGAGGGTCTGGCCGTCGAGAAGAATCTGCTGGCTCATACGATATCTCCGATGGCTCCCATTAGAGAAATCGGCAGCGCCGATCAATCGCCGTTCGCAGCACCCCAGAAACGCAGATCCTCGCGGCGGAACAACTCTTCGCCGGCGCCGGTGTTCGCATCGATCAGTAGGACTCGACCTTCGTCGGTAACTCCGAACAGATATCCGAAACTGGCGCTGAGCCCATAGACCTTATTAGAGCCGATGGCTCCAATGGGCCGAGTGCTGGCGTCACGACTGTCCACATAGACCAGTATATCGCCATCATCACTGGGCGCTGTCATCAGCAAGGAGTCGTCTTTGAGCACGACACAATCACCTGAGCTTTGGAAGGGTTCGAGGTTGCCGAGAACTGAGACGCTGCCATCGAGGGTTACTGTATAGGCCTGCGAGGTTTCGCCCGCAGGCATTTTTTGGGTCAAGAAAATCTGATCGCTGCTGTTGATCGCTAGCCCGTTGGTGTTGGCCGGCGTCTCGATAGCAGCTAATACCTCGTAGGTACCATCGCTTTCCAGGCGCAGTAACTCGCGGCGGGTCACACCGATGATGCTGCCGTTCGCGTCGATATCAATATCCTGAACGCCAAAGCGACTTGGGGTGTCGATCAGCCCGGCGGGATGCACCAGCTCGGCGAAGGGATCGACGCGGTAAAGCTCGTTTGGACCGTGGGCATAAAAGGTACAATCGAGCCTCTCGTTGTTCGTTCCCGAGCAGTTCTCGTCTTCAAAAGAGCAGAGTTCGTTGCTGTTCGGGTTGATGCCTCGAGCGCTATCATCGCAGTCATCGCCGCCGCAATGTTCCGCCAAAAAACCATCTTCGTCCTGATCACAGCCCGCAGGAGGACCCGTATCTTCAGGCAGAGGAGGACCGCCATCCCCATCGAAGGTAACGCCGGCGTCGATGGTAAGCGCGACATCGCTGGGACCATTCGACTCCGCACAAGCGACAGCGAGCAAAATTGAGCAAGCGAGAAAAGGCTTCATTGAGTCGCTCCAAACAGGCTGCGCTCAATAGGTTAGTTTGCGTCCCGGCGCATCGGGCATTCGCCTCTGTCGGTCATTTATTTGTGCTCGCTCAGGCTTTGCGTAGAGTTGGAGGTGCATGGAGGTGCAACACCGTGATGAAACCTACAGCCACTTCAATTCTGCTCCTGGTGGGCTCCTTATCAACCGGTTGCGTGAGTTTGCGCTTAGACCCGCAAACGCCGCTCGCGAGTCGAGACCTTCTGTTTGCCCCGGGTCAAACCCAGCCGGGCGGTCGGTTTTTGCTTGGCCTCGCCGACCCTGAACGCCGGGCACCGGTCAATCAGCCGGCCATACGCTTGGCCGACGGTAGCCGCAGCACGCCCCGGAGTTGGGGCGCCAAAGGCAAACAATATGGCAAGGGCCCCATTCGCGTCAGCGATCGCCATGGCGAGCGTCAGCGTTTGGCTGATGCCGCGCTGAGTCTGGTCGGAAGCGAAGAGATCGTCGTTGGCGGACAGAGCTTTCCCAAGGATTGCTCGGGTTTTGTACGCGCTGTTTATGCGAGTCGCGGCATCGATGTTTATCGCACCCCTCGCCTCCTTCGCGGCGATAATGGCGTGGGCATCATCCACAAGTTCTCAGACGACCGAAAAGGCCTGCACCGCCGTGTC
>JAPKCE010000334.1 GCA_028823075.1 Myxococcota bacterium | reverse complement strand
AGCTTCCATGGAGCGAGTTCAGGCCTTGGGCGATGCGCGCAGGCGTCCTTTGGAATTAGCGGCCCGGTTGCGTCGCGCCCTGCATAAAAAAGTGGATACAGGAGCCTCCCAAAGTCAGATCGTGCCTATTATCTTGGGCGAGGCAGAACGAGCACTTGGCGCTGCGGAAAGCTTAGCTGGCCGGGGCTGGTTGGTGCGCGCCATTCGGCCACCCAGCGTAGCACCTGGAACGTGTCGCTTGCGGTTGGTCATGCGCAGCGCCTTACACGAATCGCAGGTCGATCGTTTGGCCCAGGATTTAATTGATGTGGCCTGAATCGTTTTACCTCAGCGGAACCGATACCGATGTAGGCAAAACCGTCTGTTCAGCGCTGCTCTGCGCGGCTTTCGAGATGGATTATTGGAAACCTGTTCAGGCGGGTTTATCGAGCGAAACCGATAGTCAGACCGTCGCTCGCCTTAGCGGCGCGCAAGTCCATCCTGAGCGCTGGCGTCTGCAGCGCGCGTCAAGTCCGCATAGCGCCGCTCATGCTCAAGGGCTGCGTCTAAAAGTCAGTGATTTTGAGTTGCCCACCAAGGGCCCTTTGCTGGTTGAGGGTGCAGGTGGTTATCAGGTCCCCTATGGCGATAATCCGCTGTTTTGGCAGGGTGATCTGATTCGCCATTTGGACCTACCCGTCGTGCTGGTGGCGCGCAGCGCCTTGGGAACCCTGAATCATACCTTGCTGAGTTTACGCGCTTTACGCGCCGATGGACTGCGCGTCGCTGGGCTCGTTTTGGTCGGCGAGCCCCATAGCGAAAATGAACGAGACTTGGCGGCCATGGGCGCCGTTCCGGTGTTGGCGCAGATTCCGGTCATGAAGTCCGTTGAGCATGAGTTTTCGGACAACGTCGAACGGCTTCGCTCGGCTAGGAGTTGCAAATGAGCGCAGAGATTTGGCGTCCCTTTACTCAAATGCAGGGTTTTAAGGAACGCGGCCGGGTGGTCGAAGCTCGCGGCGCTTGGCTGAGTTTTGAGGGCGGTCATCGGGCGGTCGACGGGATTAGCTCGTGGTGGGTCAACACCCATGGGCACGCGCATCCGAAAATCGCCGAGGCCATCGCAGCCCAGGCGCGCCGCTTCGATCAGGTTATACTCGCCGACTTCTCTCACGGGCCCGTCGCTGAACTTACCCAGACATTGGGTGACATTTTACCCGGCGACGACCGACGGATTTTCTATTCCGACAACGGCTCGACCGCGGTTGAGGTGGCTTTAAAAATGGCGCTGCAGGCCAAAAAGCATCTCGGCGAGCCCGAGCGTCGCGGCTTTGTCAGCTTTAGTGGCGCCTATCACGGCGATACGCTCGGGGCCATGAGCGTCGGCGCTCGGGGTATCTTCAACGAGCCCATGTGGGATCTTCTTTTTGATTGTACCGAACTCCCTTACGGCGACATCGAGGCGCTCCGGCAATACCTGCAAAGCGACGGTCAGAGCGTCGCCGCGGTGATTATGGAGCCTTTGGTTCAAGGCGCGGCCGGGCTGGTGTTTTCAAGCCCAGAATACCTTCGTGCTTGCAGCGAGCTTTGCCAGGAGTTTGGCTGTTTTCTCATCCTCGACGAGGTGATGACCGGCTGGGGGCGCACCGGCACGATGTTCGCTTGTGAACAGGCCGGGGTTGTGCCGGATTTACTCGCTGCATCCAAGGGCGTCACCGGCGGCACCTTGCCTCTCGGCGTCACCGCCTGTTCGCCGCAGATCTACGAAGCTTTTCTTGGAGACTCGCCGCAGCGAGCTTTTCTTCACGGGCATTCTTATACGGGCAACCCCATCGCCTGTGCGGCAGCGAATGCGGCGATGGCGCTCTACGCCCAAGAAGGAACGCTGCAACGGGTGGCGGCTATGGAATACCAATACAAAGCTGTCGGCCCTTTATTCGAAGGGCTCGATGGGGTCGAAAATATTCGTCAAATCGGCGGGATTTTTGCCTTCGACTTACGTAGTGATGTCGGCGGTTATCTGGACCCGATCGGGCGCCGAGTTTGCGACCGGACGTTTGAACTCGGGCTGTATACGCGCCCACTGGGTAACACCTGTTATCTGATGCCGCCCTTTTGTATCGGCGAGGCCGAACTCGAGACCTGTTTGGACCAACTTTTTGAAAGTGTTCGCGCCGAGTTATCGGCCTAAGGCCGCTTCCGATCGCACCTACTTAGGAGTTTGTGATGTTTGATGAAACGACAATGGAAGGCGCTCTCTCGCGCCTGATCGAAGATCCTCCCCGTCACGCTCGATGGCTCAACACCATCGCGCTGCTCGAATACACGGGAGCGCGTAAAATGCTCAAGAGTCAGGCCAGTTCGGGGATGAGCGAGATGATCTTGCGTCACGCCGCCGAGGAGAGTCGCCACGCGCATTTCTTTAAGCGCGCCGCCTTGCGCATCGACGCCTCGGTTGCGGCCGACTTTAGTGACGCGAGTTTACTCTGTGGCGCAGCGGCCAAAGCTTATTTCTACGAACTGGACCATGGATTCTGTGAACGTCTCAAACAGGCGGGATTTTCCGGCGACTCACTGAGTTATGCCAGCTATTTATACGTCACCACCGCGATCGAAGAACGCGCCGATTGGTTGTACCCGATCTACCATCGCTTATTGCGCCGCGCCAAGCTGCCCATCAGTCTGTCGGGCATCATCGCCGAAGAGGCTGGGCATCTCCAAGAAATGCAAGGAGCGCTCGCCGCTGTCGACCCTGACTACCTCGAGCGAATCGAGTCGTTGAGGCCTTTCGAAGAACAACTTTTCGACGTCTTCTTGTCTCAGGTCTTGCTTGAGCTCGATGGTGAAGCGAACGCCGCTTGAGCCGGTCCGGTCTGCTCTTTCTTTGCGTTGCTAATTCGGCGCGAAGCCAGATGGCCGAGGCTTTAGCCCGAGCCCGATACGGTAGTGCTGTTCAGGTCTTTAGCGCCGGCTCTGAACCCAGCCGCGTTCACCCCCTGGCCCTTGAGGCGATGCGTGTGCGCAAGCTCGATGGTGGCGCCCAAAGCTCGAAACATGTCGATGTCATCAACCCCACGGGTATCACGGTGGTTGTGACGCTATGTGCCGAAGAGTATTGCCCGGTTTTCTTGCACAAGGCCTTACGTTTGCATTGGCCTATGCCCGATCCAGCACATCGTATGGCTGGCCATAGCGAAGCGGATCAGTTAGCGAGTTTTTTGGAGGTTTCAGATCTTATAGCCGTTCGGCTCAACGAGCTCGATCCGCTGCTGAGACCACCCCAGAGATCGGACTAGAGGCTGTGGCATATGCCTTTTTTTCTATGCGTCCGGCGCGGTAACTCAAAGCTCCGGCTTCAACTGCCAGCCCAAAGGCGCGCGCCATGGCTACCGGATCTTTCGCCGCGGCGATGGCGGTGTTGACCAACACCGCATCGGCGCCGAGCTCCATCGCTTGGCAGGCGTCCATCGGGCTGCCGATACCGGCATCGATAATGACCGGCACGTCGAGG
>JAPKCE010000333.1 GCA_028823075.1 Myxococcota bacterium | reverse complement strand
GGTTTTTCGAGTGCCAAACACACCAACATAGCGGGCTAATTGCATGCGCAAGGGGCGCCTCGCCTGTTCCAAATCATCATCGAGAATTACCGCCACAGTGCAAGCGAGATCAAAGTCTTTTAAGTCTTTACCGTCGCCTTTTTTTGCAAACCCGAGGCGCAAATTGTCGAGCGCCACATCGGCGCGTTCAGGGACCAGGTTTGTGAGCAGACAACCGTCGGCCAGTTCGCCGCACATTTGCTGGGATTTCGGCGTCAAACTGCCGCAGTAAATGGGGATATTTTCACCACCGTGCATCATCGATTTCAGCGCCTTGCCTTGCCCGGTCGAACGCTCCCCCTGAAAAGGGATGTCATAGCATTTCCCGCTGTATTCTAGCGGTTCTTCGCGAGCGAAAATAAGCCGTAAAATCTCGATGTATTCACGCAGTTGGCTGAGCGGTAAACGGTAGGGTTTACCATGCCAGCCTTCGACCACCTGAGGACCGCTCATGCCGAGTCCCATAATGAAGCGCCCATTGCTCAACTCGTTCAGCGTGAGCGCCGTCATGGCCGCGTTAGCCGGGGTGCGAGCGGGAACCTGCATGATGGCGGTACCCAGCTTAATACGGCTTGTAACCGCCGCCAAGTAAGCCAGCGGTGTGCAGGCATCGTTGCCCCAGGACTCGGCCATCCACACCGAGTCGTAACCCAGGCTTTCGGCCTCCTGTACTAAATCGACGGGCAGATCGAGGCGTCGTCCGGAATAACCGAGCATAAGGCCGAGTTTCATAATGGCTTCTCCTATAACCGTTCTATAATCGTAACATTCGCCAGCCCGCCGCCTTCGCACATGGTCAGCAAGCCATAGCGGCCTTGGCGGCGTTCGAGTTCGTTTAGCATGCTCGTCATAAGCCGCGCACCCGTGGCGCCGAGCGGGTGACCCAGCGCGATAGCGCCGCCGTTGACGTTGAGTTTGGACGAATCGGCGTTGAGTTCGCGCTGCCAGGCCATCGGCACACTGGCGAAGGCTTCGTTGACTTCGTACAGGTCGATGTCGTCGAGTTTGAGCCCGCTTTTTTTAAGCGCGTGCAGGGTGGCTGGGATCGGCGCGGTGAGCATCCAGATCGGGTCGGCGCCGCGCACGCTGAGATGGGCGATTCTCGCTCGAGGTTTCAGATCGTAGCGTTTGACCGCCGCCTCTGAGGCGATCATCAATGCCGCGGCTCCATCGGAGATCTGCGAGGCGCAGGCCGCCGTTAAGCGTCCGTTTGGCATCAGCACATCAAGTTCGGCTAGGCGTTCCAAACTGCTACCTCGGCGCGGTCCTTCATCTCCTTCGACGCCGAGCAGAGGCGAAATTTCAGCGTCAAATAGTCCGGCATCTTGTGCCGCTAGGGCTTTTTCATGACTAGCGAGCGAAAATTTCTCCATGTCGAGCCGAGTACAGCCCCAGCGCTTGGCGATCATCTCGGCGCCGTAGAATTGGTTTACCGGCTCTTCGCCATAGCGTTTGATCCAACCCACCGAGCCGGAAAACGGATCATCATGACCGAGTCCCTTGGCCGCTAAAATCGACGAACCGATGGGAACCATGCTCATATTTTGTACGCCGCCAGCGATCACCAGGTCTTGCGTTCCCGACATCACGCCTTGAGCTGCAAAATGCAGCGCCTGTTGAGAAGAGCCGCATTGGCGATCGATGGTGACGCCCGGCACGCCCTCGTGGAAACCGGCGGCAAGCCAGCAGGTGCGGGCGATGTTACCGGCCTGCGGACCAACGCTGTCGACGCAGCCAAAAATGACATCATCGATCTCTTCTTGTGGCAGGCCCGTACGCTGGATCAGCGCCTGCAGAACATGGGCGCCAAGGTCCGCCGGATGAACCTGCGCTAGACCGCCTCGGCGTCTGCCGACCGGGCTGCGAACGGCATCGATCAAAAAAGCTTCAGACATGATCATTCTCCAAAATCCACGCCTCGGCGCGGGCTCGATGCTGGCCTTTATTGCCGTGGTTTCGGCGAAAGGCCCAGCTTCGTTTAAGCAGGTGATGCAGAGGGTATTCAAAAGAATACCCCATGGCGCCATGCACTTGTAGCACCGCACGCTCAACGCGTCTGGCAGCCTGGGTAGCCAGCAGCCAGGCGGCGCTGCAGCGGCCATCGGCCTGGCCCTGTTTATGATGTTGTGCATAGCCAGCTCGCCACACCATCGGCCGAGCAAACTCAAGGGCGATGAGGGCATCGGCGAGTTGGTGCTTAACCGCTTGCTGCGCACCGATCGGTTTGCCGAATTGTTGGCGCTCTTTGGCGTAGGCCACGCTCATATCCATGGCCGCCTGGGCAAGCCCGAGCAGTTGCAAACAGTCGCCCAATACAGCCAGGTTGAAAGCCGTTTTTCTAAGCTCTAAAGCCGCTTCGCCTTCGGCGATTAGGCGCCCCGAGCCCGCTGGGTCTAAGCGCCGTAAGGGCCGACCAGCGTCGACAGTTTCAAGGTTTTCACCCTGGTAATTCTGACAGGTTTCGAGCCCCGCCGCTGTGAAGCGCAGTAACACGTCGATCTGGTCGCAATCCGGCTGGAGGTCACCCTCGACGCAGAGGCCGATAATCGACTCGCCGGTGCTCGCCGCAACTGCTCCGTCGGTGCAACTCTCGAGTAGTGGCAGGTTGAGCAGGTGGCGTGCCACCCAGTCCGGAAGACAATGCCGTCCCGCCATCTCCAAACAGGGCATCAAATCGACGAGGCCCATGCCCATACCGCCAGCCGCCTCACTGGCCGACAGGCCCAGAACGCCGGCCTCGGCGAGTTCTCGGCGCAAGGCCTTTTCGGGGGCGATATCCCCCCCGAAGCGGGCGCTGCGATGTTCTAAGGTCCAATGGCGAGAGGCAATTTCGCCAAGCGCATCGGCCAGTAGAGTTTGGTCCTGTGTAAATCGAAAAGCCATGCCTTAGCGCCTCGGCAGTCCGAGCAGGCGCTCGGCGATTAGATTGCGCTGAATCTCGTTGGTGCCGGCGTAGATGGGGCCGCCAAGACTGAACTGATAGCCTTTCGACCAGGGCCCCTCCAGAGCGCTTTCAGCGCCGAGGTGATCGAGCGCCAATTCATGCAAATCGACGTCGAGTTCGGACCAGAAAACCTTCATCAAGCTGGAGCGCAAGCCCAGCGGTTCACCGAGTTCCATGGCGCTGATCGAGTTTTCGGTAAAGGTCCGATAGCTTTCGGCGCGCAGGGCTATATCGAGCCGCTCTTCGGCCAGCCGTCGATCGTTTGGAGCTTCGCTAGCCAAGTGGTTGAGGCGCGCCGCTGCTGCCTTAAAACGCCCAGGACTGCGCAGGGTTAATCCGCGTTCGGACGAGGTTGTTGCCATCGCCACGCTCCATCCCTCGCCGACACCGCCGATCACAGCGTCATCGCCAACGAAGAGTCCGTCGAAGAAGACTTCGGCAAAGCCCTCGTCGCCGTCGAGTCTGCCAAAGCCACGAACTTCGACCCCCTCACCCATTAAAGGCGCCA
>JAPKCE010000332.1 GCA_028823075.1 Myxococcota bacterium | reverse complement strand
CACAAGCGAACTGGCGACCTAACGGGGGTGTCTCTGGCGCTGTGTCGCCTCATCTTAGTCTTCCGGTGACAAGCATGAGCGGTCGGCGCTTCGGGCCGGGTTTGGGTTTTCATACCGACCTCAGTATTTTTTCGGCTAAGGCGCGCCAAAGCCTCGGCCTGCGCTTGTCGGTCGACGGTTTCTCTGGCGATGAGACCGAGGGCGGCGACCTTTTGTCCATGGATCTGCTGGCGCGAGCCGCCGTCGAGATCGATTTGACGCGGCGCTGGGCCCTGGAGTCCTGGGGTGGGCTCGGTTGGAATCGAAGCGATACGCTCGGCGACCCTGTATATGGGCTGGTGGTCGCGGGCGGTGTGAGCGTTCAGCGTCTTGCCAGGTTGAGGCATCTCTTGCTCGGGTGGAGGGTTTCCGCCCGCTGGTTGGGCGCAGCATCCGCTCTGGTGCTGCAGACCGGGCCGGTTTTTCGTTGGCAGAAGTGACCCCTTCGGGGACCTTGCAAGGGGTGTTGCTCGCGGTTGTCGCAGCTGAAGGCAAACGTCACGGAAGTAGTCTAGCGAAACTTGCCGAAGAGGCGCAGCGATGCGGTTTGCATGCCTTAGGGCTGCGCAGTGCCTTGTTGGCTAGACAGCGCGGCTACAGCGAGCCGCCTAACGAGGCTGAGATCGAGTTACTCTTTCGTTACGAGCAACTTGAGCCGCTGCTCGATTTGGCGGTGGAGTACCGATTGGAGTCGGTTCTTCAGCGCTGTGTTTTGAGTTTTGCCGGGCATCCGGATCTGCATCCTCAAGGGGCTGCCGCTGCCGATGCTTTGGCGGCAATGGGCGGGGTGCCGCCAGCCTTGCCAAAGCGCCGATTAGAACCCGAACTCGAGATGCTTTGGGAAGCTTTGCTCGCAGGCGATCAGAGTCTCTTCGGCTGGGGCTTGAGACGTTATGGAGCGCCCTTCGTCGATCGCTGCATGCGTTTGGCTGCTAACGGGATCGCAAGTCTACAAAGGCTAGCTTCTCTGGCGCCTGTATTCGTCGAAATTCAAGCGGGCAAGCAGGCCGCTTTACCCTATTACCGCCACGCTTTTGAGCAGCGGCTGGGTGAGCGTGAGCCGATGCGCTTAAGCCTGATTCTGTGTGCAGCCTTGAGCTTTCGCGAGTTAGCACTCGAGGTTTGCGACGATGATGACGAGCGTATCGCCTTGGCGGGATGGGTGCTTGGGCGCCCAGGGGAAGAGGCGATCGACGCCCGCTGGCTACGTTTTCTCAGCGAGCAAGACCTGGCGAGTTTCGCCGAGGCCGAGGGGCAGAACTGGTTGGCTGGTGAACCTGCGCGATTACAATTACAGCGTATTTGCGATGAGCCTCGCCTAGCAACTGCCTTCCAGCCTTGGTTCATGGCGATGGGTGATTTTCCGGCGGTACTCTCATGTATCGAAAGCCGCTGCCGCATCGCTGATCGCGTCGATCGAGTTCAGCTTGAGCGCACAGCAGCTGAGATGCTCGAACATCTCGGTCAGCCTCAATCTGCTCTCGCTCATGCCGCCGAGGCCTTGTTGTTGGCGCCGCAGGAGAGCGAAACCTTTGAGTTAGTTTTCGCTCTCGCCAAAGCCCATCCGTCCTTGCTCGATGAGGCATCGGAAAACTTATGGGTCGGGGCTCATACTGCCGCTCGGTGCGATTGGGCTTTACGCGCCCTGAGCCTGGTCTTGGGTGACGTCGAGCGCTTGAAATCGGGAATCTGTCGAATCCTTGATGCCTTCTCCGCAGAAGACGTGATCGAGGCCTACGATTTGCAGAGCGAGCTTCATTCGGGCCTCGGAACATTGCTTTACGAGGCCCTAAGCGAACGAGGGGCTCTAGACGGTGATAGGGTGCTCGGGTTTGTGCGCAGTCAACTGCCCGATCTCATGGGCGGCGAGAAGCAGCGCGACATCGAGCCCTTATTAGCGCTTTTGCAACGCCACGCCGGTGAGGATGATCGAGCCGGCCGTTTGCGTGTTCCTTTGCTGCTTGAACTGGGAAGGGGCGCCGAAGCTTTGCTCGCTCTGGACCAAGCAAAAGTACCGAATAAAGGCAGTTGGGCGGTGATGCGTGCGCGAGCTTATCTGCTTGAGGGAGATGAGGGCCAGGCCAGCAGTTTGCTCGAAGACGCGGCACGTGCAGGTAATCGTTCCGCTGCGACCTTGCTCGAGAGCCTCGCCGAGAGCCGTTTATGAATCTTGAAGTTCGTCCGTTTCGTGGCGGCGAAAACGACCCCTTTCGCGGTGAGGTCGATCGCGCCGCGGCGATGCGTTCCTGGTTGGCTGCGGTCGAACACGAGCCGGAACGCCGGGTACGCGCCTCGTCGGTCATGCTACAGGGTATTATCGGTGCCCATCGAGATCAGCGCCAACAGCTTCTCGATCAGTTGTGGAATGATCTGATCGCTTTGGAGATCGACCAAGAACTGGCTGAGCGCTTGGACGATTGGGCGGAGCAACACGAACTCGAACAAGCGGATGCCCTGGCGGCGCGCTGCATGCAGCGTTCCGAGGTTCCTGCGGCGGTGGTGCAATCGACCTGGTTGCGCGAACTCGAACGTCGGGGCGGAGCCGAACTTGACTGGACCTGGTTGCTCGGTTTTGGAGAGCCTAGTTTTCTTACCGCCATCGCCGGCCGGGCTAACATCCTCGGCTACGACGGTTGTCGCCTATTATTGCCTCGAATGATCGAGCTTGACCGTCGAGAAGCCCTCAAACTGCTCAAGCACCTCGGTCTTTCGGAGGCAGGCGTCGGAGTGGCAGACCTGGCCGAGCATTTTGGTGCCGAGGCCGTGCTTAGACTCTCGCCCCCGGTTCAGGATAAAGAGCATTGGGCATGGCTCCGGCTCAATTATCAATTGGTAGGCCTACCCGCTTTGGCGCTGGCCGAGCGTTGGGTCATCGGGCGAGGGGATAGCGAGCAGCGGCTTGAACTAGGAATATGGCTGCATAACGAAGGAGATGACCAAGCGGCGCTGCGCGTACTCGGCGAGATTTTACATCCGCTGCGCTACGCAATGCTTGAGCGTTGTCGTCAGTTTAACACCTTGGTTGAATTGTTGTGGCCCGTCCGCCACCAGATCGACGCTTTGGAGCGACTGCGATTGGGCAGAGCCTTGCTCGCGGCGGGCGACGAGAAGCGTCTCGAAGAGCTGCTGGCTGACGAGGCAGGGGAAGAGGCATTCGGGCTACGTCTCGAGGTAGCGGCTGCCAAGGGTGACGCCGAGCGCGTGGCTCAGATGGTGACAGAGAACGGGATCGAGGCAGTCGTTGACGATGGTCACTTGCGCTGGGCACTTTTCGAGGTCCTGAACGAGTACGATTCGGCGATGGCAGTTTCATTGGTAAAAGCTCATCTCGATGCGGCGCCCACACCCCAAGCTTTGCAGACACTTGCCCGAGCCGAATTAGGAGCTTCGATACGCTTACAAGTGCTGGATGCACTGCTCTTGCGGCAACCGACCCTAGCGCTTTTCAAGGAACGACTCGAAGGCGCCGTCGGAG
>JAPKCE010000331.1 GCA_028823075.1 Myxococcota bacterium | reverse complement strand
AAAACTGGCTCTATAAACGCTCCGATCTGATCACCGCGGTGACTCCGGGGATTCAAGAAGCCTTGCTCGGCGACAAAGGTCTGCCCGAGGAAAAGGTAGCCTTTCTTCCCAACGGCATCGACCCGGTAATGTTCTCGCCGCGCCCGGCCAACGAGCGTAGCGAACAGCCGAAAATCTTTCTCACCATCGGCAGCCACGGCTTCGCTCATGGGATGGAAACGATTCTCGAAGCGGCCGACAAACTGCGCCACCGCAAGGACATACACTTTCGATTTGTTGGTGAAGGCTCGGTCAAGGCTGAGCTTATGGCGCAAGCGCAAAAGCTGAGTCTGAGCAATGTCACCTTTGCCGACGCTGTGAAATTAACCGAGGTCGCCGACGAGCTTGCGGCTTGTACCGCGTCCTTGGTGACTCTGCGCGATGACCCCTTTTATGACCGCACGCGACCGGCGCGAACCTTTCCATCACTAGCTTGCGCCCGCCCAGTTATCTTTGCCGGGCGGGGTGACTTTGCGACCATGGTCAACCAAGTCGAATGCGGTCAGGTCGTGGCGCCAGGCGACGCAAGCGCCCTGGCTGCTGCCGTCAAAATCTATGCCGAAAACGCTGATCAAGCCTTTGAACATGGCTTGGCTGGCGCTAAATTCACCGTCGAAAAATACAGTTGGTCGGTGCTCGTGCGCGCCTGGCTTGAGAAGGCGATGCCATGAACTCATCCCCCCTACCCTTTGCCCGCCCGAGTATTAACCAAGACGATATCGACGCCGTGGTCGCCGTCCTCGAAAGCGGCTGGTTGACCCAAGGTCCCGTGACCCGAGAGTTTGAAGAACGCTTTGCCGAAACCGTCGGGGCAAAACACGCCATCGCCGTTTGCAGTTGCACCGCGGCCTTGCATTTGGCGCTGGAAGCTGTGGGCGTTGGACCGGGCGATACTGTGCTCACGACCCCCTACACCTTCACCGCCACCGCAGAGGTCATCCGCTACCTCGGCGCCGAAATTCGCTTTACCGACATCGAGGGCCCCTCGATGCTCTGGGATGTTGATGGTGTGGCCCAAGCCATCGCTGAGGACCCTAAGGTCAAGGCCTTGCTGCCCGTTCATGTCGCCGGACAAGCGGTCGATATGGAGGGATTGCTGCAAGTCGCCGAAGGACGCCCCATCGTTGAAGATGCGGCCCATGCCCTGCCCACCGATGTGTTCGTCGACGGCGCCTGGAAACGCATCGGCAGCGTGGGTACGGTCTCCTGTTTTAGCTTCTACGCCACCAAAACCATCACCAGCGCCGAGGGCGGTATGGTGACCACCGATGACGACGAGTTGGCGGCGCGCATGCGGGTGATGCGCCTGCACGGAATCGACGTCGACGCCTGGCGACGGTATCGCGAAAAAGGCGCTTGGGGCTACGACGTGGTGGCACCAGGTTTTAAGTATAATATCAGTGACTTGCATGCAGCTCTAGGCAACAGTCAGTTGCAGCGAGCCGAAACCTTCTCGGCCCAGCGCACAGCCATCGCACAGCGTTACAACGAAGCACTGGCCGACCTATCGTGGATCGAGTTGCCAACTTGCGTCTCGCATAGCAGCCACTGTTGGCATCTGTACGCCACCAAAGTTCGCCCTGGAACCATCGATCGCCAACAGGTGATCCATGCCTTGGCCGAAGCCGGAATCGGTATCTCGGTGCACTTTAAGCCGCTGCATCTGCACAGCTATTACGCCCAGCGCTATAATCTTAAACCATCGGATTTTCCCGTTGCTCTTGACCAGTTTGAGCGAGCTTTTAGCCTGCCCATTTTCATGGATATGAGCCACGCAGATGTGGACCGAGTCATCGCCGTCTTACGAGGTATCTCGTGCTAAAAGTGATCGCCGACGCGCTGACTAAGCGCAGCATGGACCTGCTTTTAGCCGGTGCCGGAGTGGCGCTGAGTTGGCCGCTCATGCTGCTTATCGCCGCGGCGATAAGCTTGGAAGACGGCGAGAGCCCATTTTATATCCAGGAACGAGTAGGAAAAGACGGTACCATCTTTCATCTGCTCAAGTTTCGCACCATGAGCCTGCGCTCTGCCGCCGAAGCTGGCCCCGAGATTACCGTGGGCGCCGATGCGCGAATCACGCGCATTGGCAAGTTCTTACGCGACATTCGCCTGGATGAGTTACCCCAGCTTTTCAATATCCTAGCCGGCGATATGAGCGTGGTCGGCCCGCGCCCCGAAGTGGCGCGCTATGTCGAGCATTACAGCGAGGAAGAGTTGGCCGTGCTCACCGTGCGCCCCGGACTCACCGATCCGGCGACTCTAGCCTACCGAAACGAGGCCGATCGCCTGGTGCAAAGCGATGAGCCTGAGGAGCTATACATCAACGAGATCATGCCCGAAAAACTGGCGATGAACCTTGAGTATTTAGCGCAGCGCAACACAGCAAAAGACATGAAAATATTTCTCAAAACGCTGACTACGCTAGTCGCCGACCGCTTTGATAGCGAGAAATCATGAGGCGCCTTTGGCACCATCCTGCGCGCCGGCTAGGCATGCAGCTCGGCGTCGATGCGCTGGGGCTTGGCCTAGCGTACCATCTGGCATTTTTCCTGCGTTTCAACATGGACCCGGCGCCGCGCTACATCGACATGAGCCTGCAAACCCTGCCGGTGGTCGTGCTCAGCACCTTGTTTTGCCTGTTGCTGCTGCGCATCTACAAAGTGATGTGGCGCTACCTGAGCCTGACCGACCTGGTGCAACTGGCCAAAGCCTTGCTCGCCGGCACCTTGGTCGCGACCGTCGTTTTGGCGCTGTGGACCCGACTGGAGATGTACCCGCGTACCGTACTCCCCATCTACGTCCTGTTAGGTGTTTGTCTGCTCAGTAGCACCCGAATGATCGGCCGCAGTTGGTTCGAGCGCGGCATGAAATTACGTCGCGGCAATCCGAACGCCAAGCGCGTGCTGCTGATCGGCGCCGGCCGAGCTGCCGAAATGCTGCTCAACGAACTGCGCTCCAACAGGGAAAATGACATACATGTCGTCGGCCTACTCGACGACGACCCGGTCAAACGCAATCGGCTAATACTTGGTGCTCCGGTTCTCGGACGCATCGAAGAATTACAAGAAACACTGCGCGACCAGAACATCGAGCGCGTCGTGTTTTGCATCCCTTCAGCTGCAAACTCCCTGCGTTTATCCTTGCTTGAGTCCTGTTCTGACCTGGGCGTCACCCTTGAAACGCTGCCGCGCATCGCCGATTTGGCTGCCGGAAAAGTGACCGTGACTCAGATTCGTGAAGTTACCCTCGAAGACCTCTTAGGCCGAGACCCCGTAGCTCTGGACGAACGCGCAGTCGCCCAATTTCTCAACGGTAAGGTGGTCATGATCACCGGCGCCGGCGGTTCCATCGGCTCGGAGATCTGCCGCCAGGTCATGAATTATGGCCCCAGCGCTGTGCTTCTTTTTGAACGCAGCGAATTGGCTCTATTCACTATCGACGGTCAGTTGCGACGGCTCCACCCGGGGACCACCAT
>JAPKCE010000330.1 GCA_028823075.1 Myxococcota bacterium | reverse complement strand
AAAACTGATCGCCCACCGGCGCGCTAAACTCGACGAGCTGCGCAGCGAATCCTTAGCCTATCCAAACGACTGGGTTTGCTCGTCGAGCTTGGGTGAAATAGCGCAAAAATACGGGTATTTGCCCGAAGACGCCAACCAGCCTTTAGAAGGCGAGACTCAGACTATAGCGGGGCGGGTTATGGCGATTCGTCGCTTCGGCAAAGCGGCTTTTATCAAGCTGCGCGGCCGCGATGGAGACTTGCAGGTTTTCCTGCGTAAGAACCGTACCGATGAAGCCTCCTGGGTAGCCTTTGGGCGCTTGGATCGCGGCGATCATATTGGTATCAAGGGCGCCCCTTTTCGCACAAAGACGGGCGAACTCACGCTGAGTGTTGACGAACTGCGTTTGCTTGTAAAATCACTGCGCCCGCTGCCTGAGAAATGGGCAGGCCTGACCGACGCCGAGGCGAGGTTTCGCCAGCGTTACGTCGACTTGATCGTTACGCCTAAGACGCGTCAGACTTTTGCAGCTCGCGCCCTCGTTATTCGTTATATCCGCAAATATTTCGATGATCTTGGCTATATCGAGGTGGAGACCCCTTGCCTCCACGATATTGCTGGCGGCGCCGCGGCGCGCCCCTTTAAAACCCATCATAATACACTCGAGATGGACTTAAAGCTGCGCATTGCCACCGAACTCCACCTTAAGCGTCTGGTGGTCGGTGGTATGGAGCGGGTCTACGAAATCGGTAAAAACTTTCGCAACGAGGGCATCTCGACGCGGCATAATCCCGAGTTCACCACCATCGAATTTTACGAGGCCTATGCGACGGTCGAGACCATGATCCATCACACCGAACAGCTGCTTAACGGCTTGTGCAACGAACTGCATGGCATGGAAAATATCAGCTACGAGCCGAGCGGCGGCGGGGATGTTGTAGAGCTTGATTTCGCGTTGCCGTTTAGGCGCCTACCGGTGATTGAAGGCTTGGTGGAATACGCTGGGGTTCCTGCCGATAAAATCGAGGACCGCGAGTTTCTCATCAGTTTTGCCAAAGAGCGTCACCATCTCGAACTCAAAGCCGATACGCTGTTGGGCAAGGTTCAGATGGAGCTTTTCGATCATTGCGCCGAGCCGCATTTGGTCAACCCAACCTTTGTTGTCGATTATCCTACCGAGGTCTCGCCTTTGGCGCGGCGTAAAGATGACAACCCCAATTACACCGACCGCTTTGAGTTGGTCTGCGCTCGTATGGAGATCGCCAATGCCTTCTCCGAACTCAACGACCCCGACGACCAGCGCGGGCGCTTCGAATCTCAACTGGCGGAGCGCGCCAAGGGTGATGACGAAGCCCACGAACTCGACGAAGATTTCCTCAGGGCGCTCGAGTACGGCATGCCCCCAACAGCGGGTGAGGGCATCGGTATCGATAGACTCGTGATGTTGCTGACCAACAACAACTCCATTCGTGAGGTCATCCTCTTTCCGCAGATGCGGCGTCAGGGCTAAGCATCGTGGCTTGGTGGGTTAAAGCGATTTTCTCAGGCTTGTTCATCGGCGCCACCAACGCCGGTATGGGTCAGCTTGGCCTAATCGCTGTCGATCAAAGCGGTCGTTTTTATGGCGATGGGCTGGCCGCCGCTGCCGCGCTGGCGATGGTCGCTTTGGGTGCCGTAAGCGGTTTGGTTTTACACTTCATTCAACGCAGCGTTGCCTCGGCAGGCTTGAGCTTGCTCACGGCGATGCTCGTCTTGTTCGGCTGGACCCTCGGGCTGCGAAGTGCGTTGTCTCCGGCGGCTTTTGAGTTGGTCGGTGGTCCTTACGGTATTGTCGCCATCGGGCTGGGTATCATGGTTTGGGGCATAGCCGCCGTCTGCTTGTCGAGCGCCGCTCATTTGTTGCATCCCGGCGGTGGGCCTTGGGGTTGGAGCTTGGCGTTGGCGAGGCGCTTTCTTACCTCGAAGCGTCGCGAGGCGACGGTCAGCGTGATCACCTTAATCTCGGTTGTCGGTGTCGCTATGGGCGTCTCGGCGATGATCGTCGTACTCTCGGTGATGAGCGGCTTTGCCAGCGACTTAAAGAGTAAAATTCTGGGCGCTAACCCCCATCTCATCGTCTTTCGATACGGGCATGACTTTGTGGAATACGAACCTCTTGCCGACAAGTTAGGGGCTATCGAAGGGGTTAACTCGGTGGTTCCCTTCTTGTATTCCGAGGTGATGGTCACCTCGCCTTCGAATTTGAGCGGCGCTGTACTGCGCGGTGTGCGCCCAAGGGATATGCCGCGCATGGGTAAGTTGGAGCAGAGTTTACGTGGCGGTGAGTTTGCGTACCTAAAAAACCCTGAGCGCATCCCGGACCCGATGGATCGCTACCGTAAGATGCTCGCCGAAGCTCGAGAAGGCGAAGAGGCGGCCGACGGGGGTGATGCGTCGCCCAATCATGTTACGGATTCCAACGCCGCCGACGATGATTTTTTGGACGCCGAGCCGATCCTCGAAGCGGGGCAAGAAGCGGCCCCTGTGGTGCCGGGTATGGTCATCGGCAGTGAGATGGCGAAGGCTCTTCACGCTGAGGTCGGCAGCTTGGTACAGGTCGTTAATCCGCTCGGCGAGTTAGGGCCTACGGGGCCCATACCCAAGGCTCGTGCCTTTAAAGTTGCGGCAATCTTCCACACCGGTTTTTACGAATACGATGCCAAATTCATCTACATCGCCTTGGAAGAAGCCCAGGATTTTTTGGACGCGCCGGGCCGCATCACCGGTTTGGAGATGCGCGTCGGCGAGGTCGACGACGTGGCACAGATCCGCAAGACGGTGATGGCCGACCTTTTCGATGGCGCCTATTATACCCGCGACTGGATGGATGCTAACCGGCCTCTTTTCCAAGCTTTACGCCTTGAAAAAATCGTCATGTTCCTGATCCTCTGCGCTGTCGTATTGGTCGCAAGTTTGAACATCATCACCGCCCTGGTCATGGTGGTGCTCGAGCGCGGTAAAGAGATCGCGATTTTAAAGAGCGTCGGCGCCACCGATCGCGGCATCATGCGCGTTTTTGTCAGTTATGGCGTGGCGGTGGGGCTTGCCGGGACCTTGGTCGGTTCGAGCCTGGGCATCGCTGTGTGCAGTTTGATCGAGCGTTTTGGCGTCAACCTAGACGCCACCGTCTACTATATCGATCGTTTACCGGTGGAACTGCGCGGCGCTGAAGTTGCCGTGGTGGTGGTCGCGGCCATGGTCCTTTGTTTCTTGGCGGCGCTTTACCCTGCTTGGTACGCTAGTCGGCTGCGCCCCGTCGAAGGGCTGCGCTATGACTGATTTGTTGCTTGAAGTTCGTGACCTACACCGTGCTTTTGAGATGGAAGGCACCGAAATCCATGTGCTTCTCGGGGTGGACTTCTCCTTGCACAGCGGTGAGATGGTCGCTTTGACCGGTGCCTCGGGTGCCGGAAAAAGCACCTTGTTGCATCTGATGGGCATGCTCGACCTCCCCGATTCGGGAAGCATCAAGTTTGAGGGCGAAGAGTTGACGCTTCTGAACTCGGACC
>JAPKCE010000329.1 GCA_028823075.1 Myxococcota bacterium | reverse complement strand
AGATCGAGTTGACGGTCAGGCCGAAGATAAACAGGCGGATGGGGATCATCGTGCGGCACCTTATCAGTTGTTCCGAAAGAGCCTAATGCCATTGCGGTGGCAAGTTTCGCCAGGGGTATTTGTCTCTGTATGCGCTCCGACCTTCGTCTACCCGTCGCTCTTTTATCTCGCCAACTCAGTCTTGGTTTTTTACTTCACCTTGTCTTTCTACAATTCGTCCTCGATGAGTTTTTCAAGCCGAGTTACGGTATCTGGATGCTCGGCACTACGATCATCGGGCAGGCCGCGGGTGCCTGGCTGCTTGCCGGGACCTCTGCACTTCGCACGCATCGCTCAAAATCGGTTTGGTTGGCTTTGATGGGCTTGCTCAGCATTTGGTTTCTGTTCGAACTCATCACACTGTGGCATGTCTTGCATTATGCCTGGGTTTGGACCTTTCGCGGTCCGATGGCGCTGCTTGCTACGCTTATGGCTTTGTATTGCCTTTGGCATCCTATGGGCGGTGCACCCGACGGGAAATCTCGTGGCTTAGCACGAGATCACCGTCTGCTATTGGCGTTGATTGCCGGCACCGCTGGTTTCATGCTGATGCTGTTGATTAAGCCAGTACCGGCCACCATGCACTTCATGTTGCCGCAGGTTTTGGCGCTGTTTTTGAGCCTCAACATCGCTTTCGTAGCGCTGTTGCTTTGGCGAAACAAAAAGCCGCTATGGCGGGCACAGAACGGTTTTTGGTTGGTGGTTGTTTTAGGTGGGCACGCGCTGCCGATCGCCATCGTAGCCCAAGAACTGTCGGTGCTTTACAGCCTTGCCGCGCTGGCTGCCTTGGTAGGCATTATCGCCTATCACTGGGTCGAGGCGACCATCCCTCCCGCAGAGCAAAGTATCTCCAGTTAACAATGAGGCTGTTATCAGCCCTTGAGTTGTCCTAAGAACAATTATGTTCAGCCTAGGAGGCCTTATGCGCTTGCTCCCGCTCGCTCTTCTCATCGTTCCTTTGGTCGCAAACTCTGCCTCAGGCGCCGACCTGCAATCCAGCGCTGCGCCCCCTTCGACCCCCGCTGCTACGGTGATCTTTAAAGATGCGAAAAAATCCGTGTCTTTAGGGGTTAGTGCTCAGCTCTGGGCGGTGCCGATGGTCGGCTCGGATGCGCAGCAGGCCAACGGCGATGCCATCGATTCGCCAGGCTTTTTAGCGCGCCGTGCTGGGCTTGCGCTGGACATTAAACTGGGTAGTGATTTGCAATTCTACATGAATCTCAACCCGCTGGCCGAATCGCCGCTTTACGACCTGCGCCTGCGCTGGTTGTACCGCCCCAACATGGCCCTCGCCATGGGCGTTGCTCAGGTCCCTTACAGCGCTTCTTTGTCGCAGAGCAGTTCATCGATGCGCTTTATGGAGCGCCCGATCTCTAGCGCAGGCGCGGCGATTGGGCGTCGCGTTGGGCTCACCGCCGAGGGAAATTATTACGCTGGGAAGTTGAGCTATCATCTCGGTGTCTACAACGGTGGTGACGATAAGGCGAACAACCGTGGCGGGCTAGCCTTCGGCGGCCGTTTGCAGAGCGAGCCCTTTGGTTCTTTGAGCAAGCTCAAATCGAAAGCCCTGCGCCTAAGGCTCGGAGCGGCAGCGGTCTACGATGATGGGCCTTCTGTTAACACCCAGGCGATGAGCGCTGACGTTACCATCGAAGCCGCTGGCTTTAGGCTCTACACCGAGTTCTTGCTCGATGAGCGGGCTCCCGACGCCCTCCCAACCACACCCATAGCGCTCGGCGGCGATGTGGCGCGGCAAACCATGCTGATCGAAGCCGGTTACTTTGTTTGGGGCGACCGCCTGGAGTTGGTTGCCCGCGGAGAACTCTATGACAACAACCGTGTTCTCACCGATCACGGCGATCAAACCGTTCTCACCGGTGGCGCCAATTTGTACTTCAAAGGACATAACCTGAAACTGCAGATGAATTACATTCATCGAGCTGAAAATGGTGGTGGCGGGTTGGATAACGATGCGCTGCTTGTCGGCGTAGCGGCTGCGCTTTAATGCGCGCCCTTCTGGGCCTGGCGGCGCTGTTCAGCGTAGCCTGCGAAAGCCCTGACAAGCCTTTTGCCGAACTGCTAAAGGTCACTGATCGTGCTCAACTGATCGGTGGACCGGGTGCCCAAGGGGCCGTCGGTGACTACCTGCTGCACAACGATAAAATTCGCGTCATCATCCATGGTCGGGCGGGCAATACAGGCAGTAGCACGACCTTTGGCGCCACAATTCTCGATGCGGACCTGCAACGTCCCCAAACAGAATTCGGCGGCGCTATGGGCCGTGACAGCTTATTCGAACTTGGGCCCTTGGTTAGCCTTGGTGTCATCAAACCGACGGACAGTTCCGCATTTAGCATTGTTCGTTCCAGTCAAAGCGATGATGGCGGCGCCCTGCTGCGCATCGAAGGGCCGATGGGCCATATCGTCGATACACTCAAGCTTTTCGCCGTGGTACCTGAACTCGACGTGCCCAACCTTTGGTTTCGCATCGACTACGAATTGCGTGCCGGCGAGAATTTTGTACGCATGACCGTCGATGCTTTTTTGGACGGTCAGCCTGAAGAAGGTGCCGAGGTCGTCGAGCAGTCGCCGGTGGTCGGTTCAGAGCCCTTTATGAGCATCTTAAAAGGCTCGATTACCAACGACCCGACCAACCCAGCTTGTGCCACCGACGAAGATTGCGGCGCCTCGGAGCGCTGTATGACCGTTATGGGTAATTCCGTATGTCGCTCTGAAACTGCCGAGATCGGTGGTGCCTTTGGGGGCTGGCTTGCGTTGATGGGTAAAAAGGTCTCCAATTTCGCGCCGGGTAACGGCTTTGATCCCTGGCTGAGTCTAAAAGCAGCTGCCGCCAATGGCTCTGACTTCTTCGCCAACCCGTCGCCCATTGCCTTTATGGGGGGAGCCGGTGACCGCGTCAGCTATGCGCTTTACACTGAGGGTGACTTGTTGGTTCCGGTATCGACCAGCGCCTTTACTATGGCATTTTCGCATGAGGTCCATTGCACCTTGGACGATCCGGATTGTCTCAAGGGCAAGGCACTGCGTATGCGCGGCTATTTTGCGGTGGGTGAGGGCGATATAGCGTCGGCCACCGAAGGGTTGATCGCCTTACGTGAGTTGCCCAATGCTGAACTCAGCGGCGTTGTCCTGAACCAACGAGACGGTCTGCCGGTATCGAAGGCCGATGTTGTGGTGTTTAGCGACCCGTGGGCGGCTGCCACTGACGACGAGGTGAGCAATCGCAGCTACGCCGAGTTGATAGCGGCCCAGCGTAGCGCCAGTATCGATGCCATCAACACGGCAGGAAGCGCCGGCGTCATCACCCATATGCGCAGCGACGTGGGAAGCGATCCTATCTTAGATGGCGCCTTCAGCGGCAAAGTGGCGCTGCTCAGTGGCTCGCCTCAGCGCGTCTTCTTGGTGGCTCGAAAAGGTGAGCAGATTAGCGCTCCGGTCATGGTCAAACTGGCGCCGGGTGAATCGGCTG
>JAPKCE010000328.1 GCA_028823075.1 Myxococcota bacterium | reverse complement strand
TGAACAAGCAGCACCTAACAGGAGCGAGATGGGAAGCAGGCGAGCAAGTGTCCGCATGAATTCCTCCAGGAAACGAATAAAACAAATTACTCTGGTCCCCGCTTAGGCACCAAAGTAGGCAAGCATCCTTAGCGGCCAGAACGCCAACATGCAAAGGTCCGTGCAGCATTTTCTAGTAGCCCACAGCGCCGACTTGCTGCCTAAGGGCGCAACAAAAATCACTTCGACCCCTGGCGCATCGCCGCGGGCCGCTTTCTTTGGTGGAAATAAGGAGAAGCCATGAGCGATAGTAAACCCGTACGCCGCAAACGAAGCGGCAAATTCCAAGCCGAGGTCAGCCAGGTTCTACGCCTGGTGATCAATAGCTTGTATTCCAACAAAGAGATCTTCCTGCGCGAACTGTTGAGCAACGCCTCGGATGCTTTGGAAAAACTGCGTTTTCGAGCCCTCACCGAAAACGGTTTGATGGGCGATGATGAGCGTTTGGAGATCAGCATTAGCGCCGATCCCGATGCCGGCACCTTGACCCTGACCGACAGCGGTATCGGTATGACCAAGGATGAGTTGATCGAGCAGTTGGGCACCATCGCTCATTCGGGCTCTCGAAGCTTTTTAGAGCGCCTCGGCGAGACCGCGGATGAGGGTGATAAGGCCGAGATCATCGGTCAGTTCGGCGTCGGCTTTTATTCCGCTTTTCTGGTCGCCGACTCGGTCGATGTGATCAGCCACAGCGCCACCAGCGACGAGGTCTGGATGTGGTCGTCGGAAGCCAGCGAATCCTGGACTGTGACCCCTCTCGGGGACGAGCATGGTCGCGGCACGTCGGTGGTTTTGCATCTGAAAGAGGGCATGGATAGCTACCTCAACGATTGGACTTTGCGCCAGTTGGTGAAGACTTACTCCGAGTTTGTACAGTTCCCGATCATGATGAGCGAGCCTGCGGCCGAAGAGGGCGCCGAGCCGAGCTTCGTTCGAATCAACGAGGCGCAAGCGCTTTGGCGGCGCGCCAAGTCCGACATCAGCGACGAGGATTATCAGAAGTTCTTCGCGCATCTGGACCCCAGCGCCGGCGAGCCTCTGGCTTGGAGTCATTTTCAGGTTGAGGGTTCGCAGCAGTTTACTGGCTTACTCTACCTCCCCGAGACCGCGCCTACGGGCATGGAGTTTGCGCAGCAGCAAAGCCGCGTAAAGCTCTACGTCAAACGGGTCTTTATCATGGACGAGGTCGAGGCCTTGGTACCCGCCTGGTTGCGCTTCGTCAGCGGCGTTATCGAGAGCGACGATCTGCCGCTTAACGTCAGCCGCGAGCTGCTCCAAGACAGCGCCATCGTGCGTTCGATCAAAGGGCAGATTGAGAAGAAGGTTCTGGATCTTCTCAGCAAACAAAAAACCAATAACTTGGAAGGTTACACCAAGCTTTGGAAGGGCTGTGGCGGAGTCATTAAAGAGGGCATCCACCACAGCTGGAAGCATCGTGAAAAGATCGCAGCCTTGGCCTTGTTCGCCACCACCTTCGGCGAAGAACTCAGTGATCTGGACAGCTACATCGAGCGCATGAACGACGATCAGGAGCTGATTTATTACATCACCGGTGAGTCGCCGGCTGCGCTGGCCAAAAGCCCGCATGTCGAAGGTCTCATCGCCGCCGGGCACGAGGTGTTGTTGTTGAGCGATCCCATCGATGAGTGGATGGTCGACGCCCTCACCGAATTCAAAGGCAAAAAATTGCGTAACGCCAGCGCCGGCGAGCTTAAACTCGACGAGGATGGCGAAGCGCTTCGTGCCGAACAAAACGATGCCTTTTCGACCCTGCAGGAGCGTATCTCGACCGTGCTCGGCGAACGCATCGGCTCGGTTCGGGTGAGCGACAGGCTCACCGACTCGGCGGTTTGTTTAGTGGTTCCAGACGGCGCTGTGAACGCTCATATGGAGCGTCTTCTCAAGACTCACGGGCGCGACGTGCCCAACGCCAAGCGCATTTTTGAGATTAACCCCAGCCATCCGACCATCACCAATTTACAAGCTCTCGCTGAACGCGACGAAACCCCCGAAGCTTTTGGTGATTGGCTTGAGTTGCTCTACGACCAGGCCTTGCTCACCGAGGGCTCGAGTATCGCCGATCCGGCAGCTTTTGCTCAGCGTATGAGCCGCTTGCTCCAGCGCGCCACGCAGGCCGAACTCAGCTAGATGGAATTGCTGCTCGCCAGCGTTGTGGCGCTGGTCTTAGGGCCGGTGGCGGTTCGAGTTTGCGCGGGGCGAGTCGGCGCTTGGCAGGGGTTGGACGCCTTTATCCTGGTGTCCATCGTCGGGCTTGTCGGGCTGTCGCTACTACCCGCTGTTCTGCACGACGGCGGTGTCTTGGCGGCCCTCGTTTTAGTCGCTGGCTTTCTCGTCCCTGGCTGGCTCGAACATCGTTTTGCTGAGCGCGCTGGCGATGCTCATAATCTGGCATTGTTGCTCGGGCTCATGGGCTTGGTGCTGCATTCGCTGGTCGACGGCGTGGCCTTGGCAGCGCCCGACGTGCACCATATCGAACATGGTCAAGAGCTTGCCGCGGCGGTGGTCCTTCACCGCTTGCCGGTGGGCGTCACCGTTTGGTGGTTATTGCGCGCTCGGCCCTTGCGCGCTTGGTTGGCGCTGCTGACGGTGGCCGCCGGAACCTTGATCGGTTATGCATGGGGGCAGAATGCCCTTGGCGGCATGAGCCCCTTTTCGCTGGCGCTCTTCCAGGCGCTGCTCGCGGGCTCGCTGCTGCATGTGGTGGTGCATCGTTCACATCCGGTACACCAACACGAGCGAGCGCCTTGGTCGCAACTCGTCGGATCTCTGTTCGCAGCCTTTGTGGTCGGTCTGTCGCTGGATCACCACGATACCCACGGCTTGGGCGAAGTTTTCTTGCAACTGGCGGCCCTCTGCGCCCCCATTTTACTCCTACTTTACGTTGGCGCTGGCTTGGCGCTCAAACGCGCTGGCTTGCTGCCGTTGCTGGATAAAACCCTGCCCTGGGTGTTTCTTGTTCTCGGTTTAGCGGCCATCGCAACCAGCCATGGGGCTTTGGATAGCCATCCCTTTCTTGCGTCGTTGCAGAGCCATTACGCGCCGCATTCCATCGGGCTCTTGCCGGGTTTAAGCCTGTCGATTTTGGCGCTGTTGGGGCTCGGCTCGTTATGGCGCCAGGGCCTGCGCGGCTTTGCGGGACAGGTGCTCGCTCAGTCCGGCGAGGGCGGCGCCCACGACCATGGTGACGCCCAAGATGATTGCTGTTCGCACGACTAATTGGAATACTGTTGCCCCGGTCCTCGTCCGGGACCTTTAGGAGTACTGATTATGACTGTTTTACTTGCTCTTCTCGTCGCTGCTGCGCCCGAAGCTGCCGCTTCTTCACCTGCTGCTGCTCCGGCTGCTCCGGCTGTTCCAACCCCGGCTCAAGTCTTTGCTTTAGGGCCTCATGCAGGAAAAATGCAGTTTCAGGCTTTTAGTCGCTTGGTCGATTCCAAAGGACGTTTTCACAGTTGGCGCGGCAAGGTCGTGG